>CABSYS010000033.1:0-10445 GCA_902482045.1 uncultured Collinsella sp. | reverse complement strand
GGATTGAACTATGGGTGTGCGCACCGCAAACGTTCAGGATGGAAATATCGGTGAGACGTTGACAGGTCTGGCCGAGGTGATTCACGGTCGTCGTGATGCATCGCCGCAGGAGAGCTATACCGCGCACCTGCTGACCGACGTCGAGGACGAGCTGCTCAAGAAGCTTGCCGAGGAGGCGAGCGAGGTGATCATGGCCTGCAAGGATAACGACCACGATCACATTCGCTATGAGGCCGGCGACCTGGTCTACCACTTGCTCGTGACGCTTGAGCGCTACGGCATCACCCTCGACGAGTTGGCCGGCGAACTCAACGCCCGCCGCCACTAGTCATTGGGGACGTTCTTAAACGACTAGTCGTTTGGGACAGTCTTTGTTGGTGTAACGGGGTCATGGAAGTTGCGGTGAAATAGGGACTGTTTAAGCGCTTCATCAGGCAAAACAATCCCTATTCCACCGCAACTTATGAAGGGATGGCTAGTCGAGGGGTGTGGGTTCCCATTCGCCGGTGGGGTGGGGGATGTCGAAGGTTCGATAACCGCAGTCGTAGGCGTGGGCCTGGGCCTCGCGGATGCTCCGGCAGATATCGCAGGCGCGGTGCGCGTCCGAGCCAAAGGTGATGGGTACCTCGGCGTGGGCAAAGCAACGCAACAGCCCCGTCGAGGGGTAATAGTCGTCGAGGCCCTTGCGCGGCGCGGCGGTCGAAACTTCAACGCGGCGGCCCGTATCGTGCGCGCACTCGGCCATCTGCTGCCAAAACGGTGCGGGGTCAAAGTCGGGCGCAAAGCCTTCCTTCGAAAAGCGCATGACCAGGTCGGGGTGAGCCATTACATCAAAGTTGAGCGGGCTCTCGCAGGCGCGGCACCAGTCGTCGACGTAGCGCTCCCACACGCCGCGTACCCCCAGGTTTTCCCAAACGTGCAGGTTGGTGTCGTCGTCGATCCAACCGCAAAGGGAATCGGGTGTATCGGGACGAGCGACGTTTTCCGTTCCCGCCGTACCCGCGGCGCCGGCCATGATATCGCCTGGGTTGCCAATCCAATGCACGCTGCCCAGGCGCACGACGGCGCCCTGGGACCAGCGCTCAACCAAAGGCTCGCAGCCCTCGTACCAATCGCATTCAAAGCCATAGATAAGCTCGAGCTCCGACGCGATCTGCGCGGCAAGCTTGCGGGCATCCTCAAAAGCCAGACGATGTGCCGGCAGGTCGCCCTCGACAACCTGCACCTCGCAGTTGGCATCCATGCTGGCGGGTAAGGTGAGGTGGTCGGTCGAGACCATGACGCGGCAGCCGGCGGCCGCGGCAGCGCGGACGTTTTCCTCAAACGAGGCATGTCCGTCCGAAAACGAGGTGTGGGTGTGGCAATCGACCAGCGGGCAAGCAGACATGGCGACTCCTTTGCATTTGGCGAAACCGCTCCATTGTAATGGCGCGGCCCCCGATGCGACGAGCGCACCGGGGGGCGAAATCGACTGGAAAGGGTGCGCGGTGCGGCCTCGCTTGCGCTCTCAAAACATGTACATCAGCCTCCAAAAGCTGCAGAAAATGACATGTTTGGAGGCTGATGTACATGTTTGGATAGGAGCGAGGGCGGCGACGGACGAAAGTCACGCCTGTGCCACGTCCGATGTGCTAGCGTTTGGATGAACAAAACGAGCCCGCGCGGAAAGGATCCGGACCGTATGCAATGCGATAGCACATCCCCGCTGTCCCGCGAGACCGATGCGCCCGAGACCATCGTCAAGCTGGAATGCGACATCGACGACGCGTCGCCCGAGGTGCTCGCCTACGCTGCCGACCGCCTGCGCGAGGCGGGTGCGCGCGAGGTGCATTGGCTGCCCCTCTATTGCAAGAAAGGCCGCCCCGGCTGGCAGCTGCAGGTAATCTGCTCGCACGATGATATCGAGCGCTTGCAGACGATTATCTTTTTGGAGACCACGACCAACGCCATTCGTCGCCAGGTGATGGAACGCGTTTGCCTGCCACGCCGCTTTGAGCGCGTAACGACGCCATGGGGCGAGGTATCCGTTAAGGTGGCGACCCTGCCCGACGGCAGCGAGCGCGCGGCTCCCGAGTACGAGGATTGCGCCCGTCTTGCCCGCGAACATGGCGTGCCGCTCCAACGCGTGATGCAGGCGGCTCAGAGCGCGGCGCTGCGATTCGAGTAACACGGTAGATGGGCTCCGCATCCGCCGGACCCCGTATTCAGCCCCCATCAACCCCATTCGAAAGGATCTCCCCATGAAATACCTCATCGCCTCCGACATCCACGGCTCGGCATATTGGACCGAACGCCTTTGCGCCGCCATCGAGTCCGAGCAGCCCGATCGCATTGTGCTGCTGGGCGACCTGCTCTACCACGGCCCGCGTAACGACCTGCCGCGCGACTACGCTCCCAAGCGCGTGATTCCGCTGCTCAACGCCCTGGCCGACCGCATCATCGCGGTGCGCGGCAACTGCGACGCCGAGGTCGACCAGATGGTGCTCGACTTTCCCATCATGGCCGACTATGCCACGTTATTCGACGAGAACGGCCGCGAGCTGTTCCTGACGCACGGCCACGTTTTTGGCGCCGGTATGCACAACAGCGTCGACCACGCGCCCGCGCTGCCCGAGGGCTCCGCGCTCGTCTACGGTCATACGCACATCAAGGTCAACGAGGAAAGTGCCGCGCACCCGGGCCTGTGGCTCTTCAACCCCGGCAGTGTGAGCATTCCCAAGGACGGCACGCACAGCTACGGCATCTACGAGGGCGGTGCGTTCCGCCACGTGATCCTGGAGGAGGAATAACCATGGCGCAGCATATGGCTCAGCAAAATGCCGAGGGCTCGCGCGATTTGTCCACGCTGGTCGACGCGTCGGCCGAGCTACAACATCTGGTGCAGACCGTCTGGCGCTTGCGTCAGCCCGACGGCTGCCCGTGGGACCGCGAGCAGACGCACCGCAGCATTGGCAAGAACATGATCGAGGAGGCCTACGAGGCGCTCGACTGCATCGAGGCGGACGACGCGGTTCACCTGCGCGAGGAGCTGGGTGACGTGCTCATGCAGGTCGTGCTGCATGCGCAGATCGCGGCGGACGCCGGCGAGTTTACGCTGGCCGACGTGGCGCACGATATTGACGCCAAGCTCATTCGCCGCCACCCACACGTATTTGGCGATGCGGATGCCGAGAGCTCCGACGAGGTGCTCAAGATCTGGGACGAGGTCAAGCTTGCCGAGAAGGCCGCCAAGGACAAGGCTGTGGCAGCAGGCGAGGCCGCGCCCGAGGGTCTGCTCGATGGCGTGCCCACGCATCTGCCGGCGCTGATGCAGGCCCAGAAGGTGTCGCGCAAGGCGGCTGCCGTGGGCTTTGAGTGGGAGACGGTCCAGGATGTGTGGGACGAGGTTGCCGAGGAGCGTGCCGAGTTTGAGGCCGAGGCCCCTGGCTCGCCCGAGCGCGAAATGGAGTTTGGCGACCTGCTCTTTGCCTTGGTCAACGTCGCGCGCAAGGAGGGCATTGACGCCGAGAGCGCCCTTCGTGCCAGCACGGCAAAGTTCCGCCGTCGCTGGGCCGCGATGGAGCAGATGGCGGCCGATGCTCACGTGGATCTTGCCGAGCTTTCGACCCACGGCCTCAACGACCTGTGGGATGCCGCAAAGGCGGAGGAGTAAGACTGCGGGAACGACGGGCTGACACGCCTCATCGTTCCCACTAAATTTTTCGAAAATCAAGTGTATCCCTCGGCTAACTTAGGGCATAATGCAAAAAGTGCGACATGGCTAACTTACGGAGGCGCACCGACGGTGCACGGTCAGCTGGTCGCTTGCATCCACTACGTTTCCAAGTGAGAGGGAGACAACATGAACGATATTTTGGACGTCTACGGTCGCGAGGTGCTCGACAGCCGCGGCAATCCCACCGTCGAGGTCGAGGTCGTGCTCGAGGACGGCAGCTTTGGCCGCGCAATGGTGCCTTCGGGTGCTTCGACCGGCGCCTTTGAAGCCTGCGAGCTGCGCGATGGCGACAAGGGCCGCTACCTGGGCAAGGGCGTTTCGCAGGCCGTCGAGCACGTCAACAACGAGTGCGCTAACGCCGTCGTGGGCCTCGATGCCTTCGACCAGCGCGCCGTTGATGCCGCGCTGATTGCCGCGGACGGTACCCCCAACAAGACCAAGCTCGGTGCCAACGCCATCCTGGGCGTGTCGCTGGCCGTTGCCCGCGCCGCTGCCGAGTCGGCGGGCCTGTCGCTGTACCAGTACCTGGGTGGCGTCAACGCCCACCTGCTGCCCACACCTATGATGAATATCCTCAACGGCGGCGTGCATGCCGACAACAACGTTGACTTCCAGGAGTTCATGATCATGCCCGTGGGTGCTCCGAGCTTTGCCGAGGGCCTGCGCTGGTGCGCCGAGGTCTACCACACCCTCAAGGGCGTGCTGCACGAGGCCGGCCGGGTCGTCGGCGTGGGCGACGAGGGCGGCTTTGCCCCCAACCTCAAGACCAATGCCGAGCCGTTCGAGTACATCACCAAGGCCGTCGAGAAGGCTGGCTTTAAGCCCGGCGTCGACTTTATGTACGCCATGGACCCGGCCTCGACCGAGTTCTACAACGCCGAGACCGGCATGTACGAGCTCAAGGGCGAGGGCGTTGAGTATACGAGCGCTCAGATGGTCGATTACTGGGAGAAGCTCGTCGACACCTATCCCATCATCTCCATCGAGGACGGCATGGCCGAGGAGGACTGGGGCGGCTGGGTCGAGCTTACCCGCCGCATTGGCAATAAGGTGCAGCTCGTAGGCGACGACCTGTTCGTCACCAACACCGAGCGCCTCAAGAAGGGCATCGAGCTGGGTGCCGCCAACGCGATCCTGGTCAAGGTCAACCAGATCGGCACGCTCACCGAGTCGCTCGAGGCCATCGAGACCGCCAAGGAGGCCGGTTACGCCTGCATCGTGAGCCACCGCTCCGGCGAGACCGAGGATTCCACAATCGCCGACCTGGTCGTGGGTGTCAACGCCGGCCAGATCAAGTCGGGCGCCCCGTGCCGCAGCGACCGTATCGCCAAGTACAACCAGCTCATCCGCATCGAGGACGAGCTCGAGGGCAGCGCGCGCTACGCCGGCAAGGCCGCGTTCTACAACATTCGCTAAACAAGTGGTGCTCGGGGGGGCGGGGTTGACTCGGCTCCGCTCCATTTCTGATGGCCGTCATTGGGCGCTGGGCCGTGTGGCTCAGCGCCTTTTTTATGTCGAGCAAAGGCTGGCGAAGGCGGTGCGCGCGCTCGTGCTATAACTAGAATACTTAGCGCAAACAAACCTCAACCGCACAAGGCGCACATGGATCAGATTTACGACAACAGGTACTATTCCGCCGGTTCGCGTGAGCCGTCGCCTCGCCGTGCGCGCACGGTGCAGCTTGGTGGGTCCGCCTACGCCGGTGCCGACCGCTCCATGCAGCGCCCGACAAGTACCTCGCGCCCCAATGCTCAAGTGAATACTTCGACAGATGGACCAGTGCGCCCGGCACGTTCGTCGCATGCTCAGCGCTCGTCGGCTCAAACGCACGATAGGTCGAGCAGGCCCTCGAACCGTCTTTCGGGCTCGGACTTTATGCACTACGCCAACGACAACGCGGTGGTCAAGGCGATCTACGACTTTACCCACGGTCCTCAGCGAGGGCTATTCATCGGCATCGTCGTTGCCCTGGTGCTCGTGAGCCTGTATTTCCCCGTGCGCGACCTGTACGTGGCAAAGCGTTCGAGCGATATCTTGGCCAAGCAGGTCGAGATTCGCCAGCAATACAATGATGAGCTGCAAAAAAGCGTCGACAAGCTGCTCTCGGAGGAGGGTATCAAGGACGCGGCATCCGAGGACCTGGGCCTGGTGATGCCCGGCGAGAAGAGGATTGAAGTGCAGGGCCTGGACGACGATTCGGATTCGTCTTCGAGCAAAAAGTCCTCGAACGCCAAGAAGGCCAGCGAAGTTGCCAAGGAGATCGAAGAAGTCGGCAAGGACGCGCCGTGGTACATCCAGACGCTCGATATGCTGTTTGGATTTAACGGCGTCGAGGGTCAGACGGTCGTGTCCAACGGCAAATAGCGCCCGGAGGGGAGCTCGCAATGACAAATTGCAAACGCTATAAGGTGGCCGCGATCGACCTGGGAACGGTGTCGTCGCGACTGGTGTTGGCCCAGGTCGAGGGCGGGGCAATCGTGGAATCGTCCAAGCATACCGAGATTACCGATCTGGGTGAGGGCGTGGACGCGACGGGCCGCTTTTGCGAGGCGGCCGTTGAGCGCGTGCTCGCTGCGTGCCGCATGTTTGTGGACGAGGCTCGTGCCTTTGGGGCCGCGTGCATCTGCACCACCTGCACGAGCGCCGCGCGTGATGCGTCCAACGCAGCACTGCTGCTGGACGGCCTGCGCGATCTGGGGCTTGAGCCACAGGTGATTCCGGGCGAGGTCGAGGCACGCCTGACGTTTTTTGGCGTGGCGCACGACTTTGCCGGCGAGCGCATCATTGTTGCCGATTCGGGCGGCGGATCCACGGAGCTCGCGACGGGTGTCTATGCACCGGAGCGCGGTATCTTTGCTCTGGAGGGAACGCGCTCGCTGGACATCGGTTGCCGCCGCGTGACCGAGCGGTTTTTCTCGGCACTGCCGCCGTCGACGGACGAGCTTGCAGCTGCTGCCGGCTGGGTAAACAAGCAGTTTACGGGCTATTTTGAGAGCCTGCCTGTCGACTTTGAGCGCGCCGAGCGCCTCGTCGCGGTGGGCGGTACCGTTACCACGCTCGTGGCGCTGGTCCACGAACTGGAGCCGTACGACTCGAACTTTGTGCACCTGCGCGAGCTTTCGATGGAGCAGATTTCGGCCACTATCAAGCGCATGTCTGCGTTGGATGTTGCAGGCATTGCCGCGTTGCCGGGCGTGCAGCCCAAGCGCGCGGGCGTGATTCTGGCCGGCGCCGTGGTGATCCGCGAACTCATGCGTGCCGGCGGCTACAAGACGCTCACCGTAAGCGAGAACAGCCTGCTCGCCGGTATGGCCGCCACCATCAACGAGACCCTCGACGGCGCGCCCCCCACCATCGGCTGGACCCCCAGCCTCAGCGCCCTCTAAATAATAAGTTGCGGTGAAATACGGACTAAAATCGCCCTTTCGGGCACCAAACAGTCCCTATTCCACCGCAACTCAACAGCCGGCACCTGGGGACAGTCCTTGCGGGGCGTCCCCACAGCGCCTATGCCAGCTTGTCGATCTGCCCAATCTCCCAAAGCGGAATATTGATGAGCATGCCCTCGTCTCTATATGCCGCCAGGGAGCTCCTCACGCAACGCTCGAGTTTGAATTTTTCGCAGGCTACTTTCAGACTCTTCGCTTTAAGGTTCTCTGCCGCCTTGACCTCAAGCGGAAGCACGGTTCCCGCATGGTCGATGGCAAAGTCGGTTTCGGCATTGCCGGAGGTAGAGGACCAATACGCGGGAGTTTTGTCCTGGAGCAAAAGCTCCTGCGCGACGTATTGTTCGGTCAGCGAACCTTTGAACTCGGTAAAAACAGCGGATCCGTTAAGAACGATGGCCGGAGAGAGACCGGAGAGCGCTCCGAGGATGCCGGTGTCGATGCAGAACAGTTTGAAGCCCGAGAGGTCTTCGTAGCTCGAGAGCGGCGCCTTTAGAGCGGAAGCACGTGGCACCTTATGAACGATTCCGTAGTCCGTGAGCCACTGGAGGCTTTCCTCGAAATCGCGTGCGCGCGCTCCGGGACGAAGGGCGCCATAGACAAACTTCTTGTTCTCCTTTGCAAGCTGGCCGGGAAGGGATTTCCAAACCAACCTCATGCGCTCGACGATGCGGGCGGGTGCATGTTTGCCAAAATCGGATTCGTAAGCCTCGATGATTTGCTGTTGAAGCCTTCGGGCTTCGATGAAGTCGCGTGTCTCGGCGAAAGTGGAGACAACTTCGGGCATACCGCCGACAACAAGGTATTCCTTGAGCAAGTGCTCGAGCTTTTCGGTAACGTTTGCTAGAAGGTTCATGTCTGCGGCAAGGATGGCGTCGGCGAGCGGGTTGCCGTCGACGGCACGAACGAACTCAGCAAACCCCATGGGACGCATGGTGAGCTGGTCGATTTTGCCGACGGGAAATGACTCGTTTTCGCGTCGGAGCGCGAGGCCCATATAGGAACCGGCTGCTACGATGTGGTATTCGGGCGCAAGCTCGTTGAAGTACTTGAGCGAGGTGATCCCGCGTGGCGCCTCTTGGATCTCGTCGAAGATGATGAGCGTGTCTTCCGGCGTTACGGTTTGGCCACGTAGGAGTTCTATCTGGGAGATGATGCGCTTGGGGTCGAGGTTCCCATCGAACAGCGAGCGTGTGCTCGGCTCGAGCATAAAGTCAAAACGAATGACGTTTCGATACTGCTGGCTTGCGAATTCGTTAAGAAGCCAAGTCTTTCCTGTCTGGCGGGCTCCCTTAAGCAAGAGAGGTTTGCGATTCGCCCTTGATTTCCAAGCGATAAGTTCACTCATAAGCTGTCGCTGCATATTGCCTCCCAACCCTCTCGGTTAGTATAAGGCCATTTGGGTGTTTCCATCGGAAAATGTGCGAGACAACCACGTTTTTCCATCGGAAAATGTGCGAGACAACCACGTTTTTCCATCGGAAAATGTGGGAACACCAACCTAAGTTGCGGTGGAATAGTTCCTAAATGGGCTGATAAACTGCCAAAACAGGAACTATTCCACCGCAACTCGCCATCTGTATCGGCGTCTAAAAGAAACGAGCCCGCATTCCTTGGGGACACGGGCTCGAAAGCTCCATATGGTAGGGGCGGTGGGACGTCCGCGCATTTGCTGCGCAAATACGCACCGGCTTCGGCCGCCTGTCGGCGCCCTCGCCGGCTCGCTACGGACGCTGCGCGTCCGCTTAACGCTCGCCCCCTCGCGGGTTCGAGTCCCACCGGCATCTAAAAGAAGCGAGCCCGCATCCCTGGGGAACACGGGCTCGCAAGCAATCACATGGTAGGGGCGGTGGGACTCGAACCCACAATCCTTGCGGCGAGAGATTTTAAGTCTCCTGCGTATGCCAATTCCGCCACGCCCCCGTGAGACTAGAAGTCTAACACAAGCCGTCCGCTACGCGTTGACGGCCATCGAGTGTTGGCCCGACTTCTCAAGGAACTCTTGGAACTTTGCCTCGTCGCCCTTGTTTTGATACTGCAGGGCCAGCAGGTACTCCAGGCGGCAGCGCTTGACCGGGTCGTCGCCGACATCCTCGAGCATGCGCTCCAGCTCGGGAATGTCGTTGTGGCGCTTGAGGATCATCGTGTCGTACATCAGCTGGCACTCGTGCGCAACTGCCTCGGCCTGACCGCCCTCAAAACCCTTGATTTCGTGCAACAACTCCTTAGACTTTTTGCGGTCCTCCTGGCCAACGTAGTAGTTAAAAGCCTTGATCACCAGGTCGACGCGCTGCATTTTGGGCAGGTTGAGCCCCAGCAGCAGGTCGAACATCTCGTCGGCGCGCTTGTGGTCTTCGCGCAGCAGATATGAGTTCAGGCGCAGGTAGTCGCGGTTGTAGCGCGGGTACAGCATGCTGGTGAGTTTGCCGTCGAGCAGGCGATCGAACTCGTCCCACTGCTTGGCGGCCATGAGCTGCTGCAAGCGTTTAAACGTGGTGCGTTTTTTGACGCTAAAGAACACCGACACGGCGATGCAGATGATAACGACGGCGGTCCAGAGTGTGCGGGAATCGGGCATATTAGGGTCCTTAGTCGCTCATAAAGCGAGCGGTATGACAACACGTACTAGATGTATTATACGCAGCGCGCAAGCAAACTGGCATAAAAGCTCATCGAGGCCGAGTGCCATCGCTCGCTGCGGTACACTTACCTAAAGTAAACCATGAAGGGAGACATTACCTATGAAGAAGATCGTTTTGGCTTGCGGTGCTGGCGCTGCTACTTCCACGCTCGTTGCCCAGAAGGTCGCCACCCTGCTCGACGCCAACGGTTACGCCGACAAGTATGAGATCGTGCAGTGCGCCATCTCCGAGGCCAAGGATTACTGCGACGAGGGCGCTGACCTGCTGATCGCCACCACCGTTGCCCCCGAGGGCCTCACCTGCCCGTACGTGAGCGGCGTGCCCTTCATGACTGGCATGAACCGCGTCGCTGCCGAGAAGGCCGTCCTCGACGTCATGGCTCAGTAGGCGCTGACTGTATGAGTGAGCAGAACGCCAACCCGGTCGAGCTCTTTGACATGCGCGTTGCCCATGTGGGCATTAACGCCGCCGACCCGGCAGACGCCTTGGAGATCGCGGAGCTGTTCTCGACGATGATGGGCTTGCCCGTCATCGAGACCCCGGTTTCGTACTTCAACGATTCGCTGGTCGAGATCATGAAGCAGAACGGTCGTGGCACCAAGGGCCACATCGGCTTTGCCGTTAACGACATCGATGCAGCTG
>CABSYS010000032.1:0-10458 GCA_902482045.1 uncultured Collinsella sp. | reverse complement strand
GAGCTCGGTTCAGGTGCATCCCATTATGAGCCTGACGGCCCTTGTTATCGGTTCGGCGCTTATGGGCCCCATCGGCATGGTCATCGCCATTCCGCTGTGCGCGGCCCTCAAGGGCATTTTCGTCTACTACTTTGAGAACGAGACCGGTCGCCAGCTCGTGGCATACGATGGCGCTGTGTTTAAGGGCACGCCGTATCGTGATGCCGAGGGCAACCCGGTCGCCGCCTACGACGCGCTTGAGACGATACGTTCATCTATGAGTCCGAGCTCATTGGCAACGAGACCGCGCCGGAGGCTAAGGCTATGCCCAAACCAGAACTCGATAATCCCTGGATTAAGCTCTCGGGTCTTCAGTCCGACGCGACAGGCTTTTTCAAAAATCCCTTCGCCAAGGATGACGATTCCAATACGGACGACGACACCAAAACCGGCATCGACGGCTCCATGGATGATTCGGATTCCAAATAGGCCCTGTTAGCGTTTCTTGATGTTGTAAAAGACAAGAAACACGAGCAAAGCGATTGATAAGGGGCCGGCTACATAGAAATAGAGAATGTCAATTGCGCGTAGAGGGCAATAAGCGTTGTCGCCGGACGTCACTGCGTATAGTACGTAGCCAAATGCTGGTTGGTTTGCGTACCATTGGGAGAAGGCCAAGAGCGCTAAAAGTGCTACTACCAGAATTGCATTCAGGATAAATCGCTTGGTATTCATCGGTCGCTCCTTCCGGATGATTCTTATATGGTATTTTACCAAACCAATTTTTTCAAAGGATTGTATGGTCCTAAATAACATGCACTTTCGCTGGAGGGTCGCTGTTTGGCGGCCCTCTTTTTTGCGCTGGGGCGGTGGGATGGTAATATCGTTACGTTTGAACTGTTTCGATGTGAAACCGAGGAGATTCCCTCTATGAGTGCTGACTACCCGTCAATGACTACGGCCGAGATTCGCTCTAAGTTCCTCAACTTCTTTGAGGAGCGCGGTCTTAAGCTCTATCCTTCTTCGTCCCTCGTCCCCGACGATCCTTCGCTGCTGCTTGCCAACGCCGGCATGAACCAGTTTAAGGAGTACTACCAGGGCAAGAAGACCATGAAGGAGATCGGCGCGATCTCCTGCCAGAAGTGCGTCCGCACCAACGACATCGACTGCATCGGCGAGGACGGCCGTCACCTGTCCTTCTTTGAGATGCTCGGCGACTTCTCCTTTGGCGGCGTCTCCAAGCAGCAGGCCTGCGCTTGGGCCTTTGAGCTCATCACCAAGGAGTTCAAGCTGCCGCTCGACCGCCTGTACTTCACCGTCTTTACCGAGGACGACGAGACCCACGACGTGTGGCGCTCCCTGGGCGTTGCCGAGGACCACATCTCCCGCCTGGGCGAGGACGACAACTTCTGGGCCGCTGGCCCCACCGGCCCCTGCGGTCCGTGCTCCGAGATCTACTTTGACATGGGCGAGGAGGTCGGTTGCGGTAGCCCCGACTGCAAGCCCGGCTGCGACTGCGACCGCTTCCTTGAGTTCTGGAACCTCGTGTTTACCCAGTACGACCGCCAGGAGGACGGCTCCATGCCGGAGCTGCCGCACCGCAACCTCGATACGGGCATGGGTCTGGAGCGCATGGCCGCTATCATGCAGCACAAGACCGCCAACTACGACGGCGATCTGATGCAGCATCTCATCAAGCTCGGTGAGGAGATCAGCGGCAAGACCTATGACGCCGATGACTACTCCGGCGCCAGCCGCTCCCTGCGCATCATCGCCGACCACTCCCGCGCCGTTGACTTTATGATCTCGGACGGCATCCTTCCCGGTAACGAGGGCCGCGAGTACGTCCTTCGCCGCCTGCTCCGCCGCGCCGTGTTCCACGGTCGCCTGCTGGGCATCGAGGGTGCCTTCCTGACCAAGTTTATCGACGAGGTCAACGCTCAGATGGGTGAGGCCTATCCCGAGCTTCTCAAGAACGTCTCGCTCGTTAAGGGCATCGTCGCATCCGAGGAGGAGCGTTTCTCCACGACGCTCGACAACGGCCGCGTTTACCTGGACGAGGCCCTGGCCGCGCTCGCCGACGGCGCCGTCCTTCCGGGCGACGTTGCCTTTAAGCTGCACGACACCTTTGGTTTTCCCATCGACCTGACCGTCGAGATTGCCGGTGCCGCTGGCCATGACGTCGACATGGACGGCTTTACCGCTTGCATGGAGGACCAGAAGGCCCGCGCCCGCGCCAACGCCAAGGGCGATGCCTGGGGCAGCTTCAATGACGTGTGGGTCGAGCTTTCCGACAAGGTTGCCGCGACCGAGTTCGACGGCTATGACAACGACGTCATCGAGGGCGCCAAGGTTGTCGCCATCGTTCGCAACGGCGAGTCCGTCGAGTCTGCTTCCGCCGGCGAGGACGTTGAGGTTGTGCTTGACCGCACCCCGTTCTACGCCGAGATGGGTGGCCAGCAGGGCGACGCCGGTGAGCTTTCCGCCAAGGGCGTTGCGCTGACCGTTGCCGACACCAAGAACCACAACGGCCTGTATGCCCATGTCGCGCATGTTGCCGAGGGCACGCTGACCGTCGGTGCTACTGTGACCGCCGCGCTCGACGCCGAGCGCCGTGGTTTCCTGCGCCGCAACCACACCGCCACCCACCTGCTCGACGCCGCCCTTAAGCAGGTCCTGGGCGAGCATGTCTCCCAGGCCGGCTCGCTGGTGACGCCCGAGCACCTGCGCTTTGACTTCACGCACTTCGAGGCCCTGTCTTCCGAGCAGCTCAAGTCTGTCGAGGACCTGGTCAACCAGCAGATTTTCGCTTCCAAGCCGGTCGTGACCCGCGTTATGGGCATCGACGAGGCCAAGGCCGCTGGTGCTGTCGCCCTCTTTGGCGAGAAGTACGGCGACGTCGTCCGCGTCGTCTCCGTGGGCGCCGAGGACCAGCCGTTCTCCCGCGAGCTCTGCGGTGGTACGCATGCCGCCAACACCGCCGAGATCGGTCTGTTCAAGATCATCTCCGAGTCCTCCACGGGCTCCAACGTCCGCCGTATCGAGGCCGTGACCTCCAAGGGCGCTCTCGATTACATGGCCGACCGCCTGGCGCTCGTTGACGCCGCCGCTGCTGCGCTCAAGTGCCGCGTCGACGAGGTTCCCGCCCGCGTGGAGATTCTGCAGGCCGAGCTGCGCGAGACTTCCAACAAGCTCAAGAAGGCGCTCACCGGCGGCTCCTCCGATGCGATCTCCAGCGCCATCGACGGCGCTGTCGAGCTGAACGGCTACAAGCTCGTTGTCGCTGAACTTCAGGGTCTCGAGGCCGCAGATCTGCGCAACGTTTGGGATACTGTGCACCAGAAGGTCGCCGGCCCCGTCGCCTGCGTTGTTGCCAGCGTGACCGAGAAGGGCACCCCGGCCCTGCTCGCCGCCGGCTCCGATGACGCCGTGAAGGCCGGTTTCCACGCCGGCAACGTGATCAAGCAGATCGCGGGCCTGGTCGATGGTCGCGGTGGTGGTCGTCCCAACATGGCCCAGGCCGGTGGCAAGAACGCCGCCGGTATCGCCGATGCCCTCGCGGCCGCCAAGACCGCGCTCGGCGCCTAAGAACCTAGGTTGTCGCTGTGGTCGCGCTCGCGCTGGACATAGGGGAGACCAGGATTGGCATTGCCGTCTCGAGCCGTGATGGCAAGATGTCGATGCCTGTCAAGGTGCTTCCTGCTGCCGAGGTCACTGGCATGGCAAAGACGTTTCGCTACCTGGTTGAGGACTATGAGCCCGATATCCTGGTAAGCGGACGTCCCTTGACCATGGCCGGTGAGCCCGGCCCCCAGGCCGAGCGCGTCGCCGCCGTGGCCCAAAAGATTGCCGACGTGCTCGACCTTCCGCTGGAGTTTGAGGACGAGCGTCTGTCCTCGCAGGAGGCCAAGCGAATCCTGCGGGAGCAGGGGCTCAACGAAAAGCAGATGAGGGGCAAGATTGACATGATCGCCGCCAGCCTGTTCTTGCAGACATGGCTCGATCGTAAAAACGAGGAGGTTCAGCATGCCTAGCGCTTCCGATCCGCGCCAGCAGAATCGTACACGGCAGCCCGCGCCGCGCCCTGCTCAGCCTGGTCAGCGCCCCGCGCAGCCGACGCAGCGTTCGGTTCAGCCTACTCAGCGTGCTGCTCAACAGCCCGCCGCTCGTCCCGCGCAGCCCGCTGGCGGCGCTCGTTTTAAGCAACAGGCTCCTGCCCAGCGCACGCAGGGACAAGCCCCGCAATCACGCTCCCACGCACATCATGCTCATGGCTCGCACGGCGTTGCTCCGGCCACGCGCTCGAGCTATAACACGCACGCCCGCCGTGGTACCCAAAAGAAAAGCTCCCCGGTGCCTATGATTATCGGTGGCGTCGTCGCCGTGCTTGCGCTTGTCGCGATCGTTTTCTTTGTTGTGCCGGCCGTCAAGGGCTTCTTTGGCGGTGAGGATGCGAAAGTCGCTGCTGGCCAGCAAGTTACTATCACGATTCCCGATGGTGCCTCGGGTGACAGCATCGCTTCGATTCTCTCCGAGAACCATATCGTCGATGATCCCAAGGATTATTACGCGGCGGTCAAAAAGCTCAACGCCGACATGTCGCTTAAGCCTGGCACCTACTCGTTCACTACGCTCATGGACGCGACCAAGGTCGTTCAGCAGCTTATGGAGGGTCCCAATGCGGGCTCCGATGCGCTGACTATCCCTGAGGGTCTGACGGTTGACCAGGTTGCTGACCGCGTGGCCAAGGCATACGACAGCATTTCTAAGGAGGACTTCCTTAACCAGGCAAAGGCCTCCAACTATGTGAAGGACTATAGCTTCCTTGAGGGCGCCGCGAACGATTCGCTCGAGGGTTTCCTGTTCCCCAAGACCTATTCGCTTGGTAAGGACCCAAGCGCCGATGATGTGATTCGCGCCATGCTTGACCAGTTCAACGCCGAGTATAAGTCGCTTGACTTTGCCAGCTGCGAGGCCAAGATCAAGGAGCGCTATGGCGTGGAGATGTCCGATTACGACATCGTTAACCTTGCCTCGATTGTCGAGCGCGAGGGCCTCAACGCCGATCAGCGCGCTCATGTGGCTTCGGTTTTCTATAACCGTCTGGCGGGCAAGCTCGATGGCCTGCGCTACCTCAACAGCGACGCGACCATGATGTACGTCACCGGTGGCGAGGTTACCGCCGACGACCTGCAGAGCGATAGCCCATATAACACCTATAAGCACGAGGGCCTGCCGCCCACGCCCATCTGCTCTCCGTCGCTCGAGGCGCTCAAGGCTACCCTTGAGCCGACCGACTCCGATGACCTGTATTTCTACATTACACAGGACGAGGAGTATTTCTCGAAGACCTACGAAGAGCACCAACAGTCTTGGAATTGATCATGAGGATTTTTAGCCCCAAACGATATGTTGCCTCGGTCGATCGCATCGACCTCGATACCCTCTGGGCCGACGGCAAGCGCGCCATTCTGCTCGATCGCGACAACACCCTGGTGCCGCGTGATACCGAGCAGGTACCCGCTGCAGTCTCCGCCTGGCTCGAGGCCGCCCATGCCAAGGGCTTTAAGCTGTGCATGGTGTCCAACAACTGGCATCGCGACCAGGTTATGGCATCGGCGCGCGAGCTGGGGCTCGAGGCCATCAGCCACGCTATGAAGCCCGCCCCGTTTGCCCTGAAGGCGGGTCTTAAGCGTCTGGGCGCCACGGCCGACGAGGCCGTGCTGATCGGCGATCAGCTTTACACGGACGTGTGGAGCGGTAACTTTGCCGGCGTTGACACTATTCTGGTCAAGCCGCAGGCAACCCAGGACCTGTGGTACACGCAGATCTTCCGTATCTTTGAGCGCCGGGCCCTGCGCGACCTTCCCTGCGAGGAATAGGTTTCGCCATGTCTCAGCACATCAAACACGGCTGCGACCATATCTTCTTTATCGGCTTTTTGGGCGCGGGCAAGTCGACGCTTGCGCGCAACGTGGGCACTATGTTCAAGCGTCGATTCATCGATACCGATCGTTTGGTTGTGCGTCGATGCGGCAAGTCGGTGACCGAGATATTTAAGACCGAGGGCGAGGACCGTTTTCGCGAGCTCGAGACCTCGGCACTCCGTTCGCTTCAAAGCGAGCGAAGCCTGCTGGTATCGTGCGGGGGTGGCATCGTCGAGACGCCGGTGAACATTGAACTGATGCACGAGATGGGTACGTGCGTGTACCTCGAAGGCGACTTTGAGGACTCGTTGCGCCAGATCCGCCGCTCCGATACCCGGCCCGATTTCCGCTCGCCCGAGCATGCTGCGCGCCTGTTTGAGCATCGCCGTCCGCTGTATCGCCAGGCCGCCGATATTACCCTTGATATTCGCAACAAGTCCTTCGAGGACGTTTCCTACCTTTGTGCCGAGAAGCTTTTGGAGCGTGGACTGCTATGATTCGCCGTCAACTTATCAATTTCCAAAACCGCAGTGTCGATGTCCGAGTCGGATTGGGCGCGTTCGAGGAGCTGCCACGCATGTTTGCCTCGGCTGTGGGTAAGCCTAAGCGCGCGATGGTGGTTTGGAACGACGCCACATCCGAGCGTTTTGGCGAGGTCGTCGAGCATGCGCTGGTCGACGCCGGCTTTGCCGTGTCGCTGCTCGTCCTCGAGGTTTCGCCTGCCGGCGCTACGCTGGCCGATGCCGATACCGTCTTTGGCGCCCTGTCGGCTAACGGCATTACCTGCGACGATCTCGTTGTCGCTGTCGGTGACACGGCGACCTGCTCGGTCGTTTGCTGGTGCGCTAATCAGTGGTGCGGTCGCACCGAGTGCGCCTTGCTGCCGACGACCTTCGACGCCATGCTCACGGTCGCGACGACCATGAAGCCGCTCGTCGCCTCGTCGGCGAATGCGCTTCCCGCTATCGCGTTCCGTCCCGAACCGGGCTTGGTTGTGTGTGATCTCGACCTTGTTCGCGAGGCGGAACCCGAGGACCTCAAGTTCGGCTATGCGGTACTTGTTGGCACCATGCTTTCGAGCAGCAAGTCCCGCTGGAATCAGTTTACTGAGACCGTCCCCGAGATTCTCGCGGGCGAGGAGGTCGCGCTCGTCAATGCCATTCAGTGGTCTCAGACTGCCCGCAAGGACGTACTTATGGCCACGAACCCGAGCGCCCGCCATGCACTTGATTTTGGCAAGATGGGGGAGCGTACTCTGCGCGCCTGCTTGGGCGATGTCGCTTCGCGGGTCCCTGCCTACCAGCTGTTGTCCGAGGGCATGCGCTTTGAGGCGCGCCTAGCACATGATGCCTGCGATTTCGATATCGATTACGTCTTTGAGGTCGATGATTGCCTGGAGGACTTTGGTATCGAGGAGCTTGCCTTCGACCTGGAGCCCACCGCGTTTATCGAGGAGTTCCGCAAGCAGCAGTTCGCCCGCTCGAACCGCAGCATGTTGCCGCTGCCCGCGGCACTCGGCGCCATTCGTCTAACGAGCGTTGAGGACGAGGTTCTTGAGCGCCATGCTCACGCCTACTTGGCTTCTCGCAAAGAACTCCTCTAAGTTTTATTGACATCCATCGTCTTTCGTATCATGTTGAGGGGCGGGTTTCCAATCGGTTGCGGATTGCATGCGATTCCGTCGTTCGGTTGAGACCCGTCCCGCACTTTTTGAGACAATAAGAAAGGAATCTGCATGTCTGAGTTTGCTGCCGGTCCTGCCGGTCGTATCGAGCGTGTCCGTGCCCTGATGGTCGAGCGTGGCTACGACGCCATCGTGGTGCGCGACGAGGCCAACCTTCGTTGGCTTACGGGCGTGAAGGGCGTCTTCGACTACACCTTCGAGTTCCCGCACGCGGCGTTTATTACGGTTGACCAGTGCCTGTTCCATACCGACTCGCGCTACCTCAACAGCTTTGAGGAGAACACGCCCGCCGGCAGCCCCTGGGTCTACGACATGGACGAGGGCACCGTCCCCGGTTGGGTCGCCGGCAAGATTGCGGCCAACAAGTGCCGCGTCTGCGCTGTCGAGGACGACATGCAGATCAACTTCTACCAGGGTATTCAGCGTGGTCTGGAGGACCGTTCCGTCGCCTGCATGTTGCCGCTGATGCATGACGACATCCGTAAGATGCGCGCCATCAAGGACGCCGAGGAGATCGAGCTCATGCGCCATGCGCAGTCGATCACCGACGCCGCCTTCCAGCATATGCTCGGCTTTATTAAGCCCGGTATGACCGAGAAGCAGGTTCGCAACGAGCTCGAGAACTTTATGTTCGCCAACGGCGCCGACAGCCTGGCCTTCGGCTCCATTGTGGCGAGCGGCCCCAACACCGCCAATCCGCACGCCGTGCCGAGTGACCGCGTGATCGAGAAGGGCGACTTCGTCCTCATGGATTACGGCGCGGGCTACTGCGACTATCGTTCCGACATGACGCGCACCGTCGTGATGGGCGAGCCTACCCAGGAGCAGCTCGACCTGTACGCGCTCGTGCGCCGTACGCACGAGGAGTGCGTCGCCGCCATCCATCCGGGCGTCGAGGGCAACGACATTTTCAAGCTTTCCAAGAAGATTATCGGCGATGCCGGCTATGGCGATTACTACAACCATGGCCTGGGCCACGGCGTTGGTATCGACATCCACGAGCTGCCCAACTTCAATCGCAGCAAGAACATCATCGAGGTCGGCTCGGTTATCACCATGGAGCCCGGCGTCTACCTGCCCGGCGTGGGCGGCGTGCGCCTGGAGGACTACGGCGTGGTCACCGAGAACGGCTACGAGCCCTTCACCAAGACGCCGCATGACCTCCACGTCATCGATTGCTAGTCCATTTCGATAGATTTTTGGGGCGGGGCGTCCGGATAGATTCGGACGCCCCGCGTTCTCTTTTTATGCGCTCGCTGCAGGCGAGCTCTGCAAGTGTATAATTTCGCTCGTATGTAATTTGGACGCTTGTGCGTTCTGCCCATAACAAGAAAGGTCGCTATGCCTACCATTTCTACCGCCGACTTCAAGAACGGCCTCGGTCTCCGCATTAAGGACAAGGTCTACACCATCGTCGAGTTCCAGCATGTCAAGCCGGGCAAGGGCGGCGCGTTCGTGCGCTACAAGACCCGCGACATCAAGAGCGGCCGCGTCGTCGAGAACACCTGCAACGCCGGCACCAAGTTCGAGAGCGTCATGCTCACCACCCGTGAGTTCCAGTACCTCTACAACGATGGCGCCGACTACATCTTCATGGACAATGAGACCTATGAGCAGGTTCCCGTTCCCGAGGACATGGTGGGCGAGAACTCCAAGTGGCTGCGCGAGAACGATATCTGCCAGCTGCTCTTCGCCGACGATGAGCTCATGGGCGTGACCCCGCCGATGTTCATCGAGACCACCATCGTCCAGACCGACCCGGGCTTTAAGGGCGACACCGTCCAGGGTTCCACCAAGCCGGCCACGATCGACACCGGCGCTGTCATCCAGGTCCCCATGTACCTCAACGAGGGCGAGGTCATCAAGGTTGACACCCGCGACGGCAAGTTCGTCTCCCGCGTCTAGCAACCAACTCTTCTAGGAGGACTCATGCCCCAGGAAATCAAGATTGACGGCATCGGCATTTCGCCCGATGTTCTGACCGCCATCGTCTCGCGCGCCGTGTCGGATGTCGAGGGCATCGCCTCCGTTGGCGTCAAGGACCTTGCCACCAACCTTGTCTCCATGATGCTCTCGTCCAAGGCCCCGGCTTCCGAGCCGGCGGTCGAGGCCGAGGTCGTCGGCGACAAGCTCGCACTCACCGTGCGCGTCGTGGTGTTCTTTGGCTATCCGTTCAAGAAACTCGCCGAGGCCGTTCGCGCCGCCGTGGTCGCCGCCATCGACGCTCAGGTGGGCGTCGAGGTCGAGCGCGTTGACGTTTGCATTGACGGCCTCGTTTTCCCCAAGGAGTAACCTTTGAGCCTTAAGGTTTATCGCGGGCGTACGCTTGCCCGCAGTCAGGCGCTGCAGCTGCTGTTCCAGGCCGAGGCCACGGACAGCCCGCTCGAGCGCGTCCTCGAGGGTGATTTCCTGATCTCGAAGGGTCCCCTCGATCCCTATGCGCTGGAGCTGTGCCGAGGTGCCTACGAGCATATCGACCGCATCGACTGTGCTCTGCGCTCCGTTGCCAAGAACTGGGATCTTATGCGCATGCCCGGCGCCGACCGCAACCTGCTGCGTATCGCCGTCTACGAGATGCGCTTCCTCACCGACGAGGAGGTCTCGGACGCTATCGTGATCAACGAGGCTGTCGAGATCGCTAAGGCTTATGGTACCGACCAGTCCGCTTCGTTTGTCAACGGCGTGCTGGGCAAGATCGCTCGCAGCGAGGAGCTGCCGGGCGAGGACCTGTACCAAGAGCTGCTGGCCGAGGATCGCGCTCGCGAGGAGGTACAGGCTGCCGAGGCGGCCGCCAAGGTCGCTGCCGCTCAGGCTGCCGCCGGTGTACTTTCCGAGGATGCTTACGCTGCTGATGCCGTCGAGGCCGAC
>CABSYS010000031.1:0-10470 GCA_902482045.1 uncultured Collinsella sp. | reverse complement strand
ACAAATCCAAGTTAGACCATTTCAAATGGTTCGATGTCTGCCCGGATGCGACACTGAAGTAAGTGTCCATCCTCGCAGTATCCGGTTCTCAAGGTGCACGCTTAGCGGCTCATCCGGTTCGACCGGGCCGCGCGGCAAGGAGATATATTGCCAGACCGGAGGGCCCCCGCGGGCGGGAATCACGCACTCCATATTTTGTTCACAAATGAATAGAACCCTCAGTTACTTCACTGAGGCCATATTCGAAGCAGCAGCTTCTGATATTGGCGATGACCAGCTGGTTTATAGGTGTTAAGGCATCGGTCATCTCTGGAGCGCCACTTTACTCCAAAAGCATCAGCTATTTGTTTCCCGTCGGTAAAAGGCAGGTTTTGTTCGCCAAGCGTTCTTATATATAAAGAGAAACGGGTCGAACCCATGCCTTCGCAACAAAAAAGCGACCAACCGGAGTCGATCGCTTTCTATTCTATGGTGGGCCGTCAGGGGTTCGAACCCTGGACCTTGGGATTAAAAGTCCCCTGCTCTGCCAGCTGAGCTAACGGCCCGCGGGTGGCATTGTACCACGGTCTGGGACTATTCCCAACTCCATTGGCCGTTCTGGAAAATCACAACTTCACGTCCATCAGGCGTAATGCCCGTAATATCGATGTCGTCCGTGCCGATCATAAAATCGACGTGCGTGCTCGAGACGTTAACACCATGCTCCAGGAGCTCCTCCTTGGACATGTCATACCCACCCTCGATGCATTCGGGGAAACCGACACCTAGCGCGAGATGGCAGCTAGCGTTCTCGTCATAGAGCGTGTCATAGAACAGAACGCCGCTTTCGCGGATCGGAGTGTTCTTGGAAATGAGCGCGACCTCGCCCAGATGAGCGGCACCTTCATCGGTGTCAATAATGCTCGCAAGCGTCGCCTTGCCCACACGGGCATCGTAGTCCACTACGCGGCCGGCCTTGAACTTAATCCAAAAATCGTCAACCTTGTTACCGTGGTGAATGAGCGGCATAGCCGAATACACGATACCGTCGGCACGCATACGATCAGGCGAGGTGAAGACCTCCTCGGTGGGGATGTTGGGGAAGAAGGGGTGTCCATCGGGCGTCTTACCCTTGCCGCCGGCCCACTCGTGACCCTTCGTCATGCCAATCGTCAGATCGGTTCCATTTGCCGCGGTGTAATGTAGGCGGTCAAAACGATTGTCGTTCAGGAAACGCAGGTTCTTTTCGAATGCCGCGTCATGAAGCTCCCAGTCGCTCTCCGGGTCCTGGCCATCGGCACGAGCGGTGTGCAGAATCGCATTCCACAGCTTATAAATTGCAACCTCATCGGCGTCTCCCGGGAACACCTCGCGCGCCCATGCCACGACCGGAGCGCCAGCGATGCACCACGGGTTGATGTTGTAGTCCAGTCCACGGCGGAAGACCTTGCACTGCGTATTCCTTGCCTTAGAAGCTGCAGCAGGCTTGGCGGGATCGATGCCCTTAAGGGCCGCAGGGTCCGCACCCTCGATAAAGATAAAGCAGGCGCCGTCCTGGGCCAGGGAATCCAGCTGCAGGCGCTTCCACTCGGGCGTCTGCTCAAAATAGCTTTTATCGACATGCTCGTACGTGAGCCTCGTCACGGCATCATCGGCCCAAATGACCGTCACGTGACCAGCGCCGGCGGCATAAGCCTCCGCGACCACCACGCGGGCAAAGGGCGCGCACTCGACCGGAGACTGAACGACAACCTCCTGGCCGGGCTTGACGTTTACGCCCTTGCGGACAACCAGGCGCGCATAGTTTTTAATCTTGGGCTCCAGGGCCTTCATGCCCTCCAGAGCTTCTTCGACCGTCAGGGCAGCTCGAATCATGTGCCACTCCATCTATCTATAGAACAGTAAAAAGGCGCGCCGCTAAAACGACGCGCCTTATATCTTAGCGATATGTATGAATACAAACGCTACTTCTTCTTGGAGTCCTTCTTGTCCTCCTCGGCAGCCGCGCGCTCAATAAGAGCGTTGAGCTTGTTCTCGGACATGCCCTCGGCCTGCGTGCGGTACATGTTGCGCAGGGGACGGATACGAACGAAGTCGTAGATAAAGTCACCCAGGATGATGACATAGGACAAAACGATGCCGACCATCTGGACGGGGCTGGACACCGTGCCGCCGGGAGCGAAGTAGAGCGAAGCCCAAATTGCCACGACGAGTACCATGCCGATGGCGAGCACGGCCCACCAGATACGACGGCGCTTGGTGTAGTCCTCATCCTGCTTAAGGAGGATATTCGACACCGTATAGATACGATCCTCGCGAGCACGCTGCTTGGCCTTGCGGGCGCGCTTCTCCTCCTTGGAAAGGCCTTCCAGGTTTTCACCCTTCTCGAGCTCTTTGCGGCGTGCCTTAGACGAAGCCGGCACGACGCGAACGGAGCTCGCTGCCTGGCGAGCGGGCTTAGCAGATGCGGCGGACTTGCGCGCAACCCCGGTAACTTCGTGGGATTGCGTGCGCTTGTTCGTGGCGCTACGGGTACTCACTTATGCGTTCTCCTTCATGCTTGTGAACTGGGAGCCCGTGATGATCTGGAAGGCCTCGCGATAGCGCTCGGACGTGCCATCGATGACCTCGGCGGGCAGGTGCGGGGTCTCCCCCGTCATATCCCAGTTGGCTTTGAGCCAATTGCGGACGAATTGTTTGTCGTAGCTAGGCTGAATCTTGCCCTCCTCGTAGCTGGCGGCGGGCCAGAAACGGCTGGAGTCGGGCGTTAGGCACTCGTCGATCAGCGTAACCTTGCCATCGATGACACCGAACTCGAACTTGGTGTCGGCGATGATGATGCCTCGAGTCGCGGCATACTCGGCAGCGGCCTTGTAAATCTTGAGGGACAGGTCGCGAATCTGCGTGGCGATATCCTCACCCACGATCTCGCAGCAACGCTCGAACGAAATGTTCTCGTCGTGGTCGCCGATCTCGGCCTTCGTGGACGGCGTGAACAGCGGCTCGGGAAGCTTGGAGGCCTCGGTCAGACCCTCGGGCAGCTGAATGCCGCAGACGGTGCCGTTCTCGTCATAGGTCTTCTTGCCCGAACCGGTCAGATAGCCGCGGACGATGCACTCGATAGGAATCGTCTGGGCCTTCTTGACCAGCATGGCGCGGCCTGCGAGGTAGTCACGATACTCGGCAAACTCCTCGGGGAAATCCGCCGGGTCGATGGAGACGAGGTGATTGGGAACGATGTCGGCAAACTTATCGAACCAGAATGCCGAGATGCGGTTGAGCACCTCTCCCTTAAACGGAATCTCGTCGGGGAGAATAAAGTCGAACGCAGAAATGCGGTCGGTGGCGACCATCAGCAGGTTTTCACCGGCATCATAGATATCACGAACCTTGCCACGGGAATCCGGACGACGCTCCATCGTTGTCACGTGAGTCACTCCTTACCAAAATACGACAGTAATGCGGGTTCTTTCCCGCACGTTTTCGCAAACTCGGAGCGGCAGGGACGAAACCCCCTCCTTCACCGAATAGCGAAAAGCTAGTGCTCCATTGTAGTAGATGCCGCGTCCGCCGTGTGCTCGCGAGGCAGATGAATCGTAAAAGTCGTACCCTTTCCAAGCTCCGACTCCACGGATATGTAGCCGTGATGACGCTCGACAATCTGCTTGGTCACGGCGAGGCCCACGCCCAGGCCACCCGCCTCGCGGGCGCGACTGGCGTCGGCACGCCAAAAACGACCGAAGATGCGCGACAAATCATCCTTGGCGATACCGATGCCCGTATCCGAAACCGCGATATCGACGTGCTTGCGGTCGCTGAGCACCGACACCACGACCCAACCCCCCTCGGGGGTATAGCGCATGGCGTTACTCAAGAGGTTGATGACGCATTGCGTGATCATGTCGGGATCTGCCTCGACAACGTCATCGTGGCCCTGCGTCTCATCTGCAAAGCGCAAACGCAGGTCACGGTCGGCAAACAAGCGCTCCTGGCCATTCACAATCGAGCGCACAAACGGCACCATATCCACCGGCTCCAGGTTGAGTGGCGCGGTACTGTTTTCCATGCGCGACAGGTCGAGCATCTGCTGCACCAGACGGGCCAGACGACGCGTCTCGGATGCGACCGTTTCCAGGTGTTCGTCATCGGTGGGATACACACCGTCTTGCATGGCCTCGACCGTTGCAAGCATGGCCATGAGCGGCGTGCGCAGCTCGTGGGCAACATCAGAGGTCAGGCGCTTCTCGTGCTTCATGTCCTTCTCGAGTGAGGTGGCCATCTCGTCGAAGGTCTCTCCCAGCTGATCGATCTCATCATCGCCGCGCAAGCCCGTACGAGCGGACAGGTCTCCATCGCGAATCTGCTTGGCGGTGCTGGTAATACGATGAATCGGCTTGGTGAGCATGCGCGACATGAGCGCTCCGATAACGACCGAGATGCAGACGGCCACAACCGCGGCAAGGGCCATGGCGTTAAAGGTCTTCTCTCTGAATGCCGAGTCTGCCCTGGTGAGCAGGGCATCGGAGCCAACCGCCCACAATTTGACCTGACCCACGTGCTCGCCGGAGGACGTCACGATCTCAACGTTGGCAACACTATTGGAATCGGTGGGAGCAGACGAGACTGGGCTGTGCGATGCCCTCTTTCCGCTCGCATCGTCGGTCGTCGCCTGATTTTCGCGCACATCGGCAGTAGCGCTTGCCGAGGGCCACGAGTCGTCGTAGACGATGACGCCCTTTTTATTGACGACCTGCATACCAAGATCGTCGGACACCAAACTCGATGTCGCGACCGTACGCAGCTCCCCCGCAGTCCAAGAACCGTTTTCCTCATATGACGTTGCCAACTTTTCGGCAGCGGAATTGGCGATTTCGACAATATTGGAGCGCGTGTAATCCGTAAAAACCGTGCCCCATACAACGGAGACTACGCCCACCAATACCAATACCGTCATGAGCGATGTCAGGGCAAAAGCCAGGGCCATGCGCGAGGGATAGCTCATCGTCGGCCGTGAATCGGAACGAGGCGTGTTCCAACTAGCCTTGGAACCCGCCTCGTTCTCCTGCTTATGCTTTTGCCCGATTTCAAAGCGCGCAGGTGTCATATGTGATTTCCTTTATTTCTCGTCCGACTTATCGGTCTTGGTCGGAGCCTCGAAGCGGTAGCCGACACCGTGGACGGTGTAGAGCCACTTGGGCTTCTTGGGGTCGTCGCCCAGCTTGGCGCGAAGGTTCTTCACGTGGCTGTCGATGGTGCGCTCGTAACCCTCAAAGTCGTAGCCGAGCACCTTCTCGACCAGCTCCATGCGGTTGTAGACGCGGCCGGGGTGACGGGCAAGCGTGGTGAGCAGCTTGAACTCGGAAGCCGTCAGGTCGACTTCCTTGCCCTCGACCAAAATCTTGTGGCCCGAGATATCGATGACCAGATCGCCAAAGTCGAGCACCTCGACGGCCGGCTCATCGGCCTGGTGGGCACGGCGGAACAAGGCGCGCACGCGCGCGACAAGCTCGCGCGGCGAGAACGGCTTGATCAGGTAGTCGTCGGCACCGAGCTCGAGACCGATAATACGGTCCTCGATCTCGCCCTTGGCCGTCAGCATAATGATGGGGACATCCGAGGTGTCGCGAATGGTGCGGCAAACGCGCTCGCCGGGAATCTTAGGGAGCATGAGGTCGAGCACGACCAGGTCGAACTGATGCTTCTCGAACTCCTCGATAGCGGACTGGCCGTCGCCCACGCCCACAACCCAATAGCCCTCGCGCTCGAGATAGGCAGCGACAGCGTCACGGATTGCCTTCTCATCCTCGACCAGCAGAATCTTTTTTGCATCTGAAGCCATAACACGGCCCCCCTGTCTCAATTAGCTAAGAACAAGCTCATTTTAACGCACCTGAGCCCACCGGGTATCGCATGGGTGCGATAGCTCGGCGGGCGGTACTCATAGTCACAACGCGCTTATTCCCCTGTCGACGCCTTTTTAACCCCTCGGAGACTAAAGAGAGAACAAGCGAGCGGTAACCGTCTCGGGAATCCCCTGACTGTTACGCACCGTTGCGTACGTTAAGAACGAGCTCGATTTACCCGCCGTAGCAGGATAATCGCCATACTCCAAGGCTCGGTCGGGCGACAGAAGCGAGCCGTAGGTCTTAGCCGAAGTGTCAATCAAAAAATGCGACGCCTGAACTTTAACCAGGTATTTATTTTTCCTTCCCGCGGCGCACGCGAGCGGCTCACGCGAAAGGAAGAGGTACGGCCCGCCCTCGCTACCGATATAGGTGCCCATATTGCCCAAGCTACCCACACCGCTATACGTCGCCTCAATGGAGAACACGAAGGTGTCGCCCATATACACGGCCTCGAAAGGCGAAACCGACGAAGGCAGCACCAGCTGAGCTCGCTTCGTGTTGTTGCCGTCAGTCAGGTCGATCGCCGTCATACCGTAATAGACGCCCTCATCATTGTGCACGCGGGGCGAGATGGTCAGGATGCCGTCGCTCACACGCGGGGCGGATGCGAAACGGCCCGTCGACTTCCAAATAGTCTCAGGCTTGGACTCGCTGGGCGACTGACGGTAGCAGTACGAATCGTTACTCGTCTTGGTGCCGCCGGACGAAGGCATCTTATACCAGATGACCGACGACCCATACGCTGTGAAGAGCGGCGGATCGTAGTTTTCGCCACCGCGGTCGAGCTCGACAGCGTTGCCGGTAAGGGAGGAGCCTGCAAGGTTTTGCGCATAGAGTTTCCAGGACGCATTGGCAAAGTTCATCTCGACCCACGCGAACACGCCATCACCCGCGCGAACGTCGTAAAACGCATAACCGGTTCCCTCAATGGGATCCTCAATAAGTGTGGTAAGCGAGCCATCGCCTAGGTTGAGCACACCAAGCGTATTGGCATGCAGGGCAGAAGCGGGCGCCATCATCGCGGCAGCGTAGTCGCCATCGCAGTAGTACAGCAGCGTGCCCAGCGGCAGCGTCCACGAGGCTGCGGGCTCAAGATCGATATCGACAGCCTCGTACTCATCAGTGATCGAGACAATCTTCGAATCGTCCTTGATAACCTGCGGCTCGCCAGCGGCGTCATCACTCGTGCCCGTTTTTTTCGAGCAACCGGCCAGTACGGCAGCAGCACCGGTAGCGGCGCCACCCAGCACAAAACCTCGACGCGTTATTCCATTCTTAAAGCGATCAGCGATGCTCATTAGGCGATCTCTGCGCGAGCGGCCTCGATAGCGCGCGTAAGCTGATCGGCGCAAGAGGTCTTTTTCATACCGCAGGTATTACCGGCGAGAACCTCGATTACGCGATCGGCGGGAGCGCCTTCGACCAGCCTGGAGATGGCCTTGAGGTTGCCATCGCAGCCGCCGGTAAACTCGACGCCCAGCACCTTGCTGCCATCGTCAGAGAGATTGAGGTGAATATTGCGAGAGCATACACCCTGAGGCTTGTAGTCAAAACTAATCATTGAGATCCCCTCTCAGAAAGAAATTTCAGACGTCTATTATCCCCGCCTGGACCGACTTATTATCGCAAGCACCGATTCAACATCCTACGATGCTTGGACTGGCGGGGGCAAGATTAGCAGTCCGCACCCTGTGCGTGGACCATGCGCTTCTCCCGATACATATTGTGGTCGGCGACGCGATATACATCGGCCAGCGTATTTCCAGCCGTCTCGACGGTCGCCACGCCAATCGATGCGCTGACCGTCAGGGTCTCATCGCTTACCGCGGCAAGACCGAGACGAAGATCCTGTTCCAGCCCGAGCGCAGACTCGTTGTCAGTATGGGGGCAAACCAGCAAAAACTCGTCGCCGCCAACGCGCATCGGCAGGTAATCCGCACCAGCCACCCGCCGCAGCACGGACGCCGTCCGTCGCAGCAGTTCATCCCCCACCTCGTGACCATAAATGTCGTTGGTCCGCTTGAGATAATTACAGTCCACCATAATCACGCTCACTGGCAAGTCCTCGTTTACCAGGCTATCTCCACGCGATTCCAGATAGTTGCGGTTGCGAAGCCCCGTCAGTTTATCTTGGTATGACAGCTCCTCGGCATGCTTGACCATCGATATGTTGTGCGTCGCCACGACGACCGAATCCAGGCGGCCTTGCTCATCGCGATGCTGGGGGACAACCTGTAGCGAGTACCAAGTGCCTCGACAATCTCGCACCTCGGCAGCCAAGTACGGTACGCCCTCCATGCGTTCACGAAGCGTACTTATATCTACGAGCCCCACAACCGCTTCGCGGCTTTCGGGGCTCACGATATCCCGGCAGACCGTGTCCATAAAGTCATATGCCTCGCTATGCTCGGCAAACATCTTCGCTATCGCCGGCGACATATTGATTCCCTCGATCTCGAGGGTGTCAAGATGCAAAAGGAAGGTCGAATCGTAGATGGCGCTTATGGCATTGATAATGCCGAGCTGTTTATCCTTTTCGACCAAATTGCGGTGGTCAACGATATTTCGAGCCAACAGTACCACGACCCAAAGCGCAAGGCACACCAAGACGCCGACGGCGACAAATGAAATCCTGTCAGACATGACCTCAGATTTGGGATATAGCGCAAACAGGCGGTAGTCCTTATATGCCGCACGCACGGCATATAAGGTGGTCCCCCGATATTCGATACGTGTTACGCCCTCGTCTTTCCAGTCAATTCCGCTATCGGCGAGAAGCCGGGCAAGGGTTATATCGACGGTCGAATCGTTTGAAGAAACGATTTGCGCATCGCGCATCACAAGCACTGTTGGACTCTGATGGAACGTGTTGTTCACAAGGACGTCGGCGATCGTGTATGAATAGTCATCGGCGGGCTCAGCCGCAAGGGATCGATACCCCAACGCCACCCCGTCACCGTATGGAACGGCACTCACGGCAAAGTCGACACCGCGGCGCTCGACAGCGGTCGAGTAGGAAACTTTGGACCCTCGATACATCGATGCGATCGACGAACAGGCCAGCTCCTCTCGCCACAGCATGAGTGGATCGCGGCCGTCGATATCGTAGTGGGCGACCATATGACCATCGGCGTCCATGACCAACATTCCCGAAAGGCTCTCGGTATGGACATATTCCTCGACCAGATCGTCGTTGACTTCAAATCGATCAGGCGGCAAGAACGTCGCAAACGACTCGAGCGCCGCATCCAAATTGTGCGTCGTCTCGGTTTTTCTTCCCTGTTCATATCGGTCATATTTTTCGCAGGCATTTTTTAAAAACACCATGGTTTCCTGGCCGAACCCAAGCGTTTTATCAAGGCAGCGATGCGTGCCAACCATATAGAGCAGACTCAGTAGGGCAACGCTGGCCACGATGCCGATGCCCACTGCGGCTAAACTCTTTCGGCGAAAGCGGCGCTCGTCATTTGTCATGATTCCGCTCCTCGCCCGCCTGTCGTCGCTCCTGCCTTGTAATTGTCCACAATGTGCTCTATCGTGCCGTCTCGATCCATGTCGGACAGTGCGGTATCGAGGTTTTTGACGTACTCCCCCTCATAGCTATCATCAAACGCGACGCCCAGGTCAACCGTCATAACGTTGTCGGCGAACACACGATAAACGACAGAATACTGGGCAACGAGTCGATCAAGCGACTGAACGTCCGCCATCCAACAGTCGACATACCCTTTGGCGAGGGCGGCTTTGCAGAGTTCGGCAGAACCATACGATTTGATTTGCACGTCCGGCGAGATATCCAGATCCCCTGCGAGCAATCGGCGTTCGCTCACCGAGCCCGCAATCACCGCAATGGTCTTGCTTCCATCGAGATGCGCCAAGGACGTGATGCCACTCGTTTTCTTGGCGGCGACCGAAACCGTCAGGGTCAAATACGGCTCAGTCCAGTAATACTTATCCTCGCGATAACAGGGAGAATAGTCGCACCACAGGCAATCGATATCGCCGTTTTTGAGTAGGCGATCACGGTCATTCCAAGATATGTCGATAAATTGCGGCTTGATCCCTGCGCGTTTGCAGGCCTCGCGGGCGATGTCGATATCGATACCGGCGTAATCGCCCGTGGTATCGACATACACATAGGGGTCGTTATCCGTAACGCCGATTTTGAGTACCGCGAGGTCTTTGTCGACTTCATTCGGGGAGGAAGAGCTGCTTCGAACGGTATACGTCAGGGCGCCCGCACAGACGGCAACAAGAAGTATGAGCGTAAGCGAGACGATGGCGGCTCGCTTGGTACGTCCGGGCACACGCCTCCCTTCATCGAAACAGCAGTCGGATTTCATTTTATACCCGGGGCTGATGCGGCAATAAAAAAGCGCCTCGCCCAAGATGGGCAAGGCGCCAAAGGTTGAAATGCATCCGCAAGCGGTCGAATTAGGTTAACCCTACTCGAAGTTCAGCTGCTCCAGGCGGTCGAAGACCGTGTCGATGCGGGTGAGGAAGTCCCACGGATCAAAGATCTCGTCGAGTTTCTCCTGGCTGACGGTGCAGCGCGGATCGGCCTCGAGACGCTCCTTAAAGGTGG
>CABSYS010000030.1:0-10536 GCA_902482045.1 uncultured Collinsella sp. | reverse complement strand
GCGGCGGTTGTGGTCATAGGCGCGGTTGCCGCTTTCGCCGTGATTGGCGGCGTCGGTGATGTGCAGGGCGGCGGGGGAGCCTCGTCGAGCGCCTCTAAAGAGTCGAGCTCAACTGACGCCTCTGGCTCCGAGACCAAGAAAGAAAAAGGTCTCGTCGATGTTGATGCGATCTCGGATGATACGCTGCACGGGCTGCTTGCCGACTACGATAACGATGACGATGGCCAGCTGACCGCCAAGGAGACCCAGCGCATCACGGAGCTGGTTGTGAGTGACGAGGTGACGGATTTCACGCCCATTAGCAAGCTGGACAAGCTCGATACGCTCGGCATCAATACCCTGAGCGCCAAGAGTGCGGACTTTAGCGAGCTCGAGGCACTCGAGGTGCTCAAGTTTGGCGACATGACGACCCAGGACCTCGACCTGAGCGTCTGTCCCAAGCTTAATTCCTTTAAGATCGAGGGCCTTAAGGGTGCTGTCAATTCCATCAACGCCTCGGGTCTTAAGAATCTAATGTTCTTTACCGTTGACCAAGGCCTTCAGGGTGACGTGGAGAAGATTGATCTTTCGAACGATGACATTCTTGGCGCACTCGAGATTACCTGCAACGTCGGTGAGCTTAACCTGTCGGGTTGCAGCCACTCGTTCCCCAAGCTCAACATTGCCGCTGATCACATCGACAAGATCGTGGTCGACAGCAACACCAACGCGGACCTGGTGGCAACCCTGCGTGACCTTTGCGCCCAGAAGGGCTGGGCGCTGGAGGAGCGGTAGGGTCTCTTGAAGCGGCAGAGTAACTTTTGCTGCAAGGCCATAAACGAACAAAAAGAAGCGGGGCTCGGTTTGAACCGAGCCCCCTTTATTTCTATTTCTGAACAGCAGCTGCCTTCTTTTTTTCCTCCTCGAGTAGCTCGCCAAGTTGCTTGCCGCCTTCGGTCTTCCAGTCAGCCATGCCACTACTGCAGCGACCGATAACAAACGCAGATGCAGCAGAGGGGGTTGGGAATACCAGATCATCGCTTAGGATGTTGTCCTCATTGATGAGGTGCTGGTATTTTTGACGGCTTTCATATGTGGGCTTGCGGGCAGATGCGGTGGTGCCTTCGGCAATTTTTGAGCCGCCCTTTACAACGAAGCCATCGCTAGTGAAGAACCCATATGCTTTGGATCCACGACCGAACGTATGAAGCTCGATTTTCGATATGTCTTGTGGGACGCTGATTTTGACGGGGATGTCTTCGATTTCTTCAGTAGCGTCTTCTTGCATATGATCGATGGCAGCTTTGACTTTATTGGCAAGCCATTGAACAATACAGTCTCTAATAAAGAAATAATCAGGACCTTGGGCTTCGTTCTTGAGCAAGTCGATCAGTTTTGGCAATATGCCCTCGACGCCATTGACCTCTTTGATTTTTGTCCAAGTTTCGCAAGCATTTTTGTAGGCGGCTTCAGAATCCTTTTCATTATCAAAATGCAGGTTGGATTTATCTTTCAGTTTGTCTGCAACGGTTTTTTGGGCAGCCCAAAAAACCGGAACACAAAGGCTTCCGTGGTGTTTTTCACTATCGTTTCGAGTGTCAATTTGATTCGTGCGAAACGTGTTGAATTCATATCGGCAAGGATCGCTTGTAAGGTATGCTTCTGTAATAAATGCTAGGAGGATATCGCTGTTGGACAGATCTTTATCGATCTTCTCTTGCCACTTATCGCCGAGACTGATTGAATTTAAGTCGATCACCTTATCCACTCGGTATTCGGTGTCCTTGAGAAGATCATTGTTAAGCTTGTCCATTGTTCGGTTAACAATATCTAGGAGATGGTTGAATAGATTGTCGTTGCGTCTGTAGCTAATAAAGACCTTTACCAGGGTGTTGCCATTTTCATCTTTTTCAACCCCTAGCATGGACTGCTGCTGGTTCATGGGTTCCTCCGTTTTGCCGATTGCTGTTATTTGACGATGCTGCCCTTGGCGATGCGGGCTGAGAGGGCGACGATGATTCGGTCGTAGGCGTAGACGTCCTTGCCCAGCAAGAATCCACGGGCGCCGAGTATGTCGTTGTCGGGTGTCATGTAGGCGTGACGCATGAGGGGCTCAGATTTATTCGTGCCTTCGGGCTTACCTTCGGGCTTGTCTTCGGGCTTCTCCCCTTTAAGAAAAAGACCGACGCTATATGCGCGCCTGCGCTGATCCCTCTCGTCCTCTCTGGTGCCGTGCCCCAGCTCGGTCATACCTATTGCCTGACAGTAAGCGAGCCAGCGCTCGTGCTCTATATCGCCCAATAGGCAGATAGTTTTAATTCTTCTGCGATAATTGGCTTCATTGTTGGCGAAGGTCTCCAATGTATCGCCTTTCTTTTTATTTTCGAGTAGGTATTGTCTTACCAGATGACCGTTGTCTAGGCCTTCGCTTCTTCCGCCTTCTAGTTTCGCCAGATAGTCGTTTTCGAGTGTATCGATGGTTTCCGATAGACCAACCGACCAAAAGCGACTGGGAAGATACGCGGCCGACGCGCGACTGCTGCATTTGTTCCACTCACTCTTGTTAAATTTGTCGCGCGCCGTATCGTCTGGCATGGAGGCATCATAGCTGACGGTGGCATGGTCATAGTTGCACATCTCATATACCGCATTGAGCTGTATAGCGCGCTGTTCAAGCTTATTGTTGAGGAGATTGTTGTAGGTAAAGAAAGCTTTGCGAGAACCGAAGGGATGCATGATTCCGACGATGGGGTCCTTTTCCTTTTCGGAACTTGCTGCGGTCATGGCGAGCTTTCTTAAGGCTTTAAGAATCTCTTCGCTTTCGATATGAGGACAAATTACGGGGCGTTGTTTCATGTAGTTGGGAGCGCCATTATCGACAAAGCGGTTGAAAATCTGCCGTTGCAACATAAGGGAGCATGAGAGGTTCTGGCTGCAGTTGCCCGTGGTCACAAAGGCATAGGCGTACGTGTTATCGGGCAGCAGGACACAACTGTCATCACATGCCACGCGCTTGCTCTGAAGGTCGTAGTGCAGAGCTGCGACGCTGTTGCCTGCCATAAGGCGGTCAAGCGTGATTGAGGGGGCGCTGGCCTCGACAAAACGCACTGTAGGTGTCCCGTCTTTGATCTCTCCGAGCATTTCGGGATATCGTGCCGCCTCGCGCTCGACGATTTCGTGGGCATTAGGGTCGACGATCACAATGCTGAGCTTTACCTGCGGCAGACGGCCCATCCAGTATGCGGTGCGTGCCGCCTGCATACCGTAATCTCCTGCGCCAATTACGAGCACTGTGAGGTTTTGGGGCCTGGTGCTGCCGCGGGTGATGTCGACAGGAGCAAGCCATCTGAAAAGGGGTGCCTCGTCCAGAACGTTGTAGATTTCGTTTTGCGTACGGGAAACCAGGTGCAGATTGACGTTTTTTGGATAGGGCTTGATGGCATCAAAAACTCTGGGGTCGTCGGGGTTGCTGTGAAGACAATGCAGCGTAATCTTGGGCGCGCAGTCGGCCTGAGGATCCTTGTGCGTCGCTTCGAGCATGTCGATCGTTGCGCTGACATTGTGTTCGGTTTCTTCGCTCGTTGCGACGACATCGACTGCGAGCAGATGCTTAACTGTATCGCGCAGCGATGTAATCGTTGCGAGCACATCGGCTGCTTCGGAGTCGGTGAACACATAGCGCACATAGCCCTGGCACAGATTGCGCAGTACGCGCTGACGTTCGCTGTCCTTGTCGCTGCCTAGACAAAAGATGAGGGCGATGTCGCCGTTGCCATTCGCGTTATTGAGCGTTCCGTCCTTGATGTCGTTGACGATATCGCGCGTGAGCAACTCAGTGTTGGCGTCAACGCTTTCAAAGACAATTACATGGTTGGCATGCTTGAGGTGATGCTTGATCACGCTGCCCGAGAGGCGTGTGACGACGGCGTTGAAGGCAAGTAGGCCAACTTCAACGGGAAGGGCAATGATGTATGCGAGTGTTAGCAGCGAATAGAACAGGCGGCATGCTTGGTTGGGGATGACGCCGTTGACGACCGATGTTATATCGGTAAGGCCAGTCTGGATGGTTGTTGTCCAGCCAACTGTGAATAGGTTGGTGATGAACCAGCTGATATAATTCCAGCCCCCTGGTTCCCAGCCCTCGCCAAGGTCGGATGAAAAGCATTGCTCCCAGGTAACGGGCGCGAACAGGAAAAGGGCTCCAATGGCAAGGACGATGAAGGCGACGAGGCGACGATCATAATCTATTTCACGGCCAAAGAACCTGTACTGATGACTGTGGAGCTCCAGGAAGACAGAGCAACAGAGTGCGACGAAAGCGATCGGGGACGCTAGGGTCCATAAGATTTCAGCCAAAGTAGAAACCTCCTAGGATTAGAGGGCAGTGTGAGCAAATGGGCATATCTTCCCACCGCCTACGTAAACATGCGGTCTCTCAGCTCGGCCGCCTCGTTAATCTCGACATTGGTGCGGCCTTGGAGGTCTTCGGTGCGCTTGCTGGTGAGCTTGCCGTCCTTTAGCCCGTAGGTGGTGTACTGAACGATTGCGCCGGCGGTTTCGGCTGCCTGACGTAGGGGTTCGTAGGTGTCGGTTTGCTCGCACCATGTATAGAAATCATCGACGGTGGCGTTGGGATTGCCGCTAAAGAGTCGATACCATTCACGTCCAAAGCTGCCAAGGACCGAGAACGTCTTTTTCTCGACAAGCTTGTCGCCCTTGTATTTGTAGTCCAGCGTGAGGTCCACCAGATAGGCGGCTCCCGTTTCAAAGGCGTTCTCATTGCCCTGATGACCGATGACCTCGGCCTCCGGGTAGTACTTGTCAATAAACTCGGCGGCATCGCCTTCGTAATCGGCAACGATGCGCACGCTCTGCACTTTGCCCCGCTTGTACGTGTAGTGCAGGATGCGCAGCAGTCGCTCCTGCCAAAACGCATAGGAAAACAGGTGGTCGACAAAGTGCGGATTCTCAAGCCGATTGGCCTGGCCCATCCAAACGGTTTGGAACAGCTGGTAGTCGGCCCGCGGCTCGCCCGTGACCTCGCGGAACCACTGTACGGCGACGTCGGCGGGGATATAGAACGATAGTCGCTCCTGCGGAGTACCGCTCTTGGTCGTTTTGGCGCGCAGGGGAATCTCGACCTCGTAGCCAGAACCGTCGTCCGTTCCGCAGCTTAAAACGGGCGGCAGCATAAACTGGCAGGGGCCCTCGTCGCATACGCGCATCGGCTGGGGGCTAACAGGTTGCCCTTCAAACTCCATCTCGATGTCTGCGTCGTCCTCTTCGTCCTCGTCATCATCTTCGATGCCAAGGTCGTAGCCGGTGTAGTAGTCATCCAGGTGTCGCTCGTTTACATTTCGCCCGTTTACGACGTCAAAGACGGTAACGCCCGTCATGCGGTCGCAATACTTTGCGACTTCAAAGAGGTTGCAGCTCTCCTCGGGCGTAAAGTTATCCATGCGGTGCAGGAACTCGGTAGCGCATTCCTCGGGATCATAGCCGTCCATGTCGCTGTCACCGACCCAAAAGTTGGGATCACGATTGCTTTTGAAGTACCACCAGTACCAGACGGGGCAGAATATCGCATTTACGCCAAAAAAGACCTTTTGGATGATGTTGCCGTTGCCGTCGAACTTGTAATCGAGCGGCAAGTTAACAACCGGATCGTTTGATGTGTCACGCGCCATGGTGTGCTCCCTGCGATGATTTGTGTTGCGCGCGAAGGCCAGATTCGATGTGTCTGACCTTCGCGCGCCTGTTACTTCGCATACTAGGCCGCCTGCGCTGCATTCTGTTGCGCAACATCGTGGACGGCGCGGTCCGACATCCAGGGCCGATGCCGCGCAACAGATACATGGCTTGGCCGTGCCAATCGCTCTCTAGTAGCGCGCCGAGCGCTGGGCGTTGCCCGGGTTGTAGCCCGCCCAGGCGGCGATGACGTCCGACTCAACGGCGCTCGTTGCAATGTTGATAAAGCCGCCGGTACGGGGCAGGTCGGTGTGGAAGTCTTCGAGCAGGTTGGGCTGGAACCTAAAGTCCTCAAAGTTGACGGTGTTGGGGTTGTAGAGCTGACAAGTACCATCCTCGGTAGAGATCGGGCCAACCATGTAAACGGCCTTGTGCTCTACGACCTCGGTATCGTCGACGTCAATCATCTCTCCGCGATCGTGCGCGGCAGCGGCGTGCTCCATGAGCTCGAGGAATCGGTCGGCTTCGGCGCTGCAGAGTACGCACCGCGAGAAGAGCACCGTAAGGGCATAGCCCGTTTTACGACCCAGTTTTTCTCGTAGCTCGCTAAATCGTTGCGACTGCTCCGGGGTCATGCGCGTCTTGGACGGCGCGGTCTGCTTGAGTCCGCACGTCTTAAGGAACATCGCGTTGCCCTTGCGCAGGGCGCTCATAGCGGCAGAGTCGCTCTTTGCCGCGGAGACGTCGATGCGTCCTCCCTCGGGAATCTGCTTATAGCGAGAGAAGCCCTTTTCGCCCTCGACGGGCATCCAGTACGTAATGACGTCATTTTCCACTACGCTAAAGCGGCACGTAAAGGGCGCACCGATTGCCGGTGCCTCGCCGTAGAACTTTACGCGTACGGCTTGGTCGGTGTCCGCCATCCACATCATAAAGCGATGGCTATTGTCGCCGTCATGGCTCCGGAGCTTTGCAATAAGGTAGCAAACCGAGTCGCAACGGCTTTCGAGTGCGGCGCCTCTTCCGGTGGCGATGGCGCTTATGCCCTGGGCCTTGAGCTCGATGTCGCGGTGCAGCGCGTTGAGTTCTTCGGATGTCAACAGGTCTTGGTCGAGAAGACCCGCGACAAGCGCACCGACTTCTATGCCGGTAGTAAGGGCGGCGTCGATAACCTTGCGGTGCGCCTGGTGGCTTGCATAAGCCGGCATAGGTTTGCGGCCTGTGGCAAATCCAAATGGGTCGCGGATCTGGTCGCCGCCGCGATAGAGCGGCTCCAAAAAGAACATGTTCATGTCATTTTGCTTGCCCTGCTTTTGGCCGTAGGCGTCGAGGGAGTTCCAGACATGCTTCTCTGCAATGGGGTTCATCCACAGGCTGATTTTCGATTTTTCTGCCGAGGAGGTCGAAGTGCTCTTTTTGGAGCTTGCGGCGGGACGAGAAACCGGTTTCTGGTATCCAGCGGGGAGAACTTGCTCAAGATCGAATTTTTTAAGCAGCCTAACGTAGACTCCGACCGATGCTTCTTCTGCCATTTCTGCCATGACCGACTGCGAAGGGTCATCGACAAAGGAAATGCGCGTTTTGCCATCATCGGAGACCGCCTGGCAGTAGCCGCATCGAAGTGCAACGTAGCCTTCGTTTTCGCTGCCACGGTCAAAGTACATCTGCTCTTTGCAGCCGAGTGTGCCGGGGACGAATGCGGTCGGGTTTGCTATGTCGGGGATCGTAATGGCAGCGCCGGTCGCGCGTTTGAGCTCATCGAAATACTCGACGTACAGCGGAATGTTGTAGTGCTGGGCTAGTGCCTCGAGAACGATGGCGTTGGGCACGGAGTGCGCCACGCGATAGCGCACGGAGTTATAGCCCCATTCGACATCGGTTGCATCATCGGGGATTCCGTGACCTGCCATGGTGGACAGGACTTCATCGGGTGAGTCAAACGTACCGTCGGGTGTGCCGCAAATCGCCTGGAGCGAGAACCCGCCAAAGCACTTTTCGAGATCATTGCGGATATACTCGCAGCAGTCATGATTGGGAAAGACGATGCGAAACGTCATCGCGCCCATGGCCTGGGACATGTAGACGTTGCCCGATGCCTGGGCATCGGACTCTGCCTGGGCATTGGACTCTGCTTGGGGCTCCTCTTGGGCGCCAAACTGGTCCTTGAGAAAGTCGAAGTACAGGGACACGTTTCCGCGCTGCGCATACGAACGCATGATGGGGTCGGTGGTGTCCTCAAAGTACTTTTGGCTTCCGTCGGGCATGGACATGGTTCCCATGCCGCAGCGGAACAGGGTGTCGGTGGCACCGTCGAACCCCTCCGGGAAATACACCCAGCAGCTCTTGTCGACCACGTTTGCAAACGAGACGCTATCGCCCTGCGCATCGGCGATCACGGCGCCGGCGGCGATCTCATCGGCATCGGTGTACTCGTAGTAGACGGGAACGCCGATCATCTTGGAGATAGTCTTGGCAACCTCCAGCGAGGGGATACCGTTGTATTCGTACTGGAGCGAGTTGTAGCCCCAGACGACGTTGGTGACCTCTTCGCCGTCGGACCCGCAGGTTTCCAGGGCGGCATTGATGGCGTCGGTCGGATCCATGTGCTGGAAGTCCTCGTAATCGGGGATCACGGCAGCAAAGCAGAACTCGCCATAGTCTCGCTCCAGGGCAGCTTTGGCCTGCATGCAGATATCGTGGTTGGGAAACACGATGCGATTGACAATCTGGTTGATCGAGATCCCTCGGTCGGTATCTTGAAGCAGATGCTCAAAAATCTCGTCCATCGTTCCTTCTTTCGTATGCGGTGGAAGCCCACGATCCCGGGTTTTAGGGCTCGTGGCTTTGCTAACCCGAACGCTACTGCCCCGATGGGCGAGAACGTTGCGCAACATCCGCGAGTGCGCAAATTGCAATGCGGAACGGTCTGTGCTGGGGCGTTTTGAGAGCGGATCTGTCTCGTTCCCGGCAATGTTGCGCAACGTCTGCTCGGTATGGATTTCTACACTTGAGTTGTCCAAAAGGGATTCGGTTCTTGAACGAGGGATGAACGATGAGCAGGAACTCCTATTACGATGACGATATGTCTGAAGAGGACTACGAGCGGGTTATGGAGCATATGTACGAGCTTGAGTGCGAGCTCGAGGAGCCTCATGACGCTCGCACCGACCAGTTGATTCGCGAGGAGCTCGAGGATCTTTCGAGTGCCATGTTGTTTGAGCCGGTGGTCAAAAACGGTGAGTACCTTGGTGAGCGCGACCATGTGCCCGGGTATTGGACGGATCGTCGCGATTTGGAGTCCGAGTCTTCAGGCGCTTCGAGTGATGTCGACGAGGTGGAAAAGGATGAGCCGTTTGATTTGATCGGCTATCAGGGCTCTTCCTCGGGCGGTTCGGTGCTCGACATGTTTACTCCCATTTTAAGGAGTCGCGTGTTCTGGATCTTCATCGCGTTTCTGGTGTTTATCGGCCTGCTCGACATGTTCTACGACAGTTTTATTGTTCCTTCGGGCTTCGCTATTAGCCGCATCAATTTCCAGGGCTTGGTGCTGCTGGCGATTGTCGTTGCATGCATTGCCCTGAGGCGTCGTCGTCGCTAGCGACGGTATTGGCGCAACGGCCGATGTTGCGCAACAGAGTGTTGGGACAGCGCCGTATGCTTGGGTTGTCCTGAAAGCGAGAGAAAGGACAGGACAATGGCTGAAGTTGAAGTAAGGGCTTTGGGTCCTGACGACGTCGACGATATGGTCGATCTGGACGAGCAGTCGGGCTACGAGGTCTATGACGCGTGGGCGGACTATGTTGAGGACGAGGACGAGGAGAACTGTTACCTCTGGGGCGTCTTTGTCGATGATGAGCTGGTCGGTTTTTGCGTAACGGGCGGTTCAGATGACCCCGACCTGCCGGATGCCGTTACGGAGCACCCGCTCAACAAGTACCTGGCGACGTTTTTGAGCCATGTGTATGTTGACCCCGACTACCGCGGTAGCGGCTATGGCGCGCGCCTGGTGCACGACGCCCTGTTGGGATACTGGGAGAGCGAGGGCCATCAGGAGCCTGCATTCCTGGATCTGAGCGAATATCTCTTTGACGATCCTGATGCGGATCCGATTAAGCTCGCGCATCTGCTCATCGACTTCTTTGGCAAGAACGGGTTTGAGCCCATTCCCGACGATGACCACGACATCACCTACACCTGCATGGTCTTGGATCCCAAGAACTTTAAGGACCCGGACGCAGAGTAGAGGCTGCGATCTGTTGGTTCAGCTTCCCTAGTTAGTGTTTGGCGGGGCCGGACGTTCCAGTTGTGATGGCTGGACGTCCGGTCCTTTTTGTGGCCTGTCGGGTTTGGTGATCGGCACGTTTGTCTCAATCTGTAACACCTAGACGAAAATTCGGCCTGTAGATGTTACAGATCGAGATGTTAGCCAAGGGGCTGACTGAATGTCTCGATCTGTAACGTGTAGACCCGGTTTTGCCCCGTAACTGTTACAGATTGAGACGATCGGTCCAGACCCGCTCCTCCTGCTCCGTCATCTGTGGTTTACGTGGGGGCATACGGAGTACGGGTATACTAACCGGCGGCGAATCTGCTCCATCGCTTAGAGCTGCTGCGTCTGGACGGCGCGTGATAGGGCTGCCAAAGCGATCGCCAGCGTGCTGAGCAACGTCCTCTCTGTGCGCACCCGTTTTTGTATGTATTAGCGCACTACCAAGCACGCCCGCGCGGCCGCATGCCGTGCCCATTGCGCGTGCAGATAAGGAACAACAACATATGCGTAATTCTGTATCCGACGTCACGGACGCCGAGATTCTGGACGAGGCCCGCGAGGCCATGACCCAGGCTGCCTTCGATGCTGCCGACGAGGCC
>CABSYS010000029.1:0-10565 GCA_902482045.1 uncultured Collinsella sp. | reverse complement strand
CGATGCCGGGAAACGCCGCCGGGAAATCAAACGGAGTGATCTCTTGGTCCATGGTGGTGGGAATGATGGTGGTCGAGCCCGATTCCGCCTTTGCGGCCGGCGCGGTGACAACGGCCATGGGGGAGGAGAGCGTGTAGGTTTTGCCCTGATAGTCGAGGACAAAGCGCAGCTTGCATCCTTCTTCCAGAAGGCCCGATGCCGCATCGAGGAACTTGTCTTCGAGTGTGAACGTTGCCAGATTATTCGCACCCGATGCACTGGCCCTGATCTGGCCGATCTGTGTGACGGTTTCGGATGAGCTGCCCGCGGCGGGCGTCACTTTGTTAATGCACAGCGTTGCCTGTCCACCCTGTGGCAGATGTGCCTGCACGGTAAAGGCGTGCGTGTCGGGCTGCTCGTTTGCCGTGTCGTCCTTCGGCAGTGCCATGAATGTAGCGTCGGCGTACTGGATGTCCCAATCGTCGAATGTGAGCTGGCGAAAGTACGGCTCGCCGTCGGAAAGCGGACGCGTGGGCGCGGTTATGGCGGTGCCGCCCTGGATACGCGCAAGGGGAATCTCGACATCACGGTAGCCCGCCATGCTAATGGAGATGCCGCCGTTAAAGTCGTACGCGTCGAGAAGCGTTGCCTCGTCCACGTAGCCTTCCGAAAGAGGCGCGACCTCAAAGATGGCCGTGCCCTCGTCGTCGGTAGTGGCGGAGAGCTGCTTGCCCGCGGCATAACGCGACGCGAGCGTGACCTGGGCTCCCTTGATGGGCATATTCTTGTTGGCGACGTCGATCACAACCACACCAAACATGGTGCGCGAGAGCACCAGGACCTTGAAGGGGTCTTCTTCGTCGGCATAGGCCGCGGTGGGCGCGAACGGCAATATGAAGGCGTTTGCGCTTCCCGGCACGCGCGGTAACATAACGCTCGCCAGCGAGGACGCTCCGGCAACAAGTAACGAACGGCGATCAAGCATCTTTGGCTCCCATCCCGCAGGTATCGGTGGAAATAATCCAATTTTGCGAGAAGGCGCCACGTGGCGGTAGTGCCGTTCGATGGCCAAAATGTCCAATTTGAGCGTGCGAAAGCGTCGGGCCCCCGGGACGCTTTCGATATGCCAGGTAGTCTGGCCGCTAACGCAACATATGCGCGACCAGCTCGGCGCGAGTTCCGATACCAAGCTTGGCATACACTCCTGATAGGCGGTTTTTAACGGTGCCCGGCGATACTCCCATGTGGCGTGCGATTTCGGCGTTGGTCCATCCGCGGCAGGCGAGCATGGCCATGGTGAACTCCGTGGTCGTTAAATCGTCGGCCACGTCCTCGCCCGAATCGGGGTTGTGGATGCGCCGCCAGCCGTAGCTGAATCGATACGTAATCTCGATGATGCGTGCGAAGTCGTCAGGGTATTGCGTTTTTAGACACGCCTCGATAAGCCCCTGCAAAAGGCCGTGGTGCTCGCCGATGAGTTCGATAAGGCCGTCGGGACGCGCAACGTCCCAAGCGGCTCCGAAGTGTGCCTTTGCGGTGTCGATGTCCTTGAGGCTCATGCAGGCCATGGAAGCCGACAAGTGCAGGAACAGCTCCGAGATGGGATAACTTCCCTGTTTCATGATCAGGGCGTTTTCCGCCATGCCCAGACTGCGGCCATATTCGCCGCGCAGGTACAGGGCATGCGCCATCACGTAGCTGGCGAACAGGCGCAGGCCTTCGGGCAGATGCGCCGCAAGCGGATAAAACTCTTCGGCGGAATGCGGGGAAGGCAAGTGCAGCAGGACGCTCGCGGCGGAGGCGAATAGGATATGCGTGGCGTGGACGGCGGGCGATTCCTCGTCAGTTGGCGTATCGAGGATGCCCGCAAGGCACCGGCGGGCATCGGCGATGCGGTTGAGCGACAGACTGGCATATCCGCAGATAAGGCATGCGGAATAGCGCAGTGCGGGGTCGGTGGCGTCAAGATAGGGGCGTGCCGTCTTGGCAGCGAGGGTGGCCTGTCCGCGAAAGTACAGCGCTTCTGCCGTGGCGATGGTGCGCGAATCGGGGTCGGAAATGCTTGTAACCGCAGCGTCAATCTGCCCCGGCACAAAGGCAGTGCACATCAACGGCATGGGAATGCGCGGGTAGCCATCGCAGTCCATCTTCCATCTCCCATCAGGTGGCAACAATGCAGCAATTGTACCCCTGTTGCTCGGGACCCCTTTCGTTTTACTGTTCGGTTAACGCTGCGGATCGTTTTGGAAGGCTTACGAGCATGGTAGTCCCGTTCTCGGAACTTGCTTCGACCTCTACCGTGCCACCGTGAAGTGCTGCAATCTCCCAAACAAGCGCTAGCCCGAGTCCTGCGCCGCCGTATGCCCTGCTGCGGGATTTGTCTAGACGAAAGAACGGCTGGAAGATGCTCTCTCGGTACTGCTTGGGTATTCCCGGGCCCTCATCTTTGACTCGCAGGAGCACGTGGCTGTCGCTGCCGCTGATGGAGACGTTGACAGTCGAGCCGGAGCGGCTGTAACGGATGGCGTTTTCGACCAGGTTGAACACCAGCCGATAGAGGAGCGCATCGTTCCCGATTACTAAAGCGTCTCCGGCGCAATCGAGGGTTACGTCCTTATTCTCGGCAAGTGGCGCAAGGTCGGCGAGGACCTCTTCGGACAAGGGGCCAAGTTCAACATCGTCCTCGCAAGGAACGCTGCGGAGCTCACTCATCTCAAGCAATACCTTGGTCATTCGAGACATGCGCTCGGTTTGTTCTTGTAGCAGGCCGAGCAGCTCGGCTGTTTCGGGTTGCAAACCGGAGTGCTCGGAGATGAATAGTTCAATCTGTGCTTGCATAAGGGCGAGCGGGGTGCGCAGCTCGTGTGCGGCGTTGCCGGTAAACTGACGCTGTGCAGAGAATCCTTCGCCAAGACGGGCGATCATGTCGTTGAAAGAGGCGCTGCATCGTTGTAGCTCGGTGGGCACATCTTCACTGAGTCTGATTTCGCTTAGGTTGTCAGGCTGCACGCGCTCTACCTGGGCGGCGAAATCCCGTAGCGGTTTGAGTGCACGGCCGCTCACAAAGTATGCCAGCACGCCGCCAAGGAGTGTGACTCCAGCCGTGATGTACCAGGCTGTCGTGCCAAAAGACTCCTGTGCGTCGTTTACGACGATCGTGACCCTGTCATCGGGGACCGCTTTCGTCGGGTCGAACGCCTGGGGCGAATCTTCGCCGGTTGCGTTAAAGGCCGAGATGTTACTGCCGATGGCATCCATGTAGCGCATGCCCGTATAGCCGACCAGGCAGTTCGTCAGCACGCACGCCGCACACGTGAGCAGTGCCGTCATAATCGTTATGCGCCATTGCAGCGAAAGCCTTTTCATTCGCTATCCTCCATAACGTAGCCCTCTCCAATCCGATTGCGAATCGGGTCGTATCCCAAAGCGCTGCGTAGCTTTTTGCGGAGTGACGAGATATGAACGCGGGTTGCGTTGCTAAAGCTGTTTACGCTGCTATCCCAAACGTGCTCGATAAGCTCCTCTTGACTTACCGGACGCCCCTGATTAAGCATCAGGTATTCCAAGATTCCCGTTTCCTTGCGCGTAAGAGATAAAGCCTCGCTGTCCACGGAAGCGATGCGCGCCTTGGTGTCAAAGCTGAGCTTTCCGCAGGTTAAAACTACGTCGCTTTGTGTAAAGCGTCTTAGGGTAAGGCTGCGAATCCTTGCCGCAAGCTCGTCCAGATGAAACGGCTTGGTGAGGTAATCGTTGGCGCCGGCATCGAGTCCGGCGACTTTATCTGATACTTCGCCACGTGCGGACAGAATCAGTACCTTAGTCTCGCAGTCAGTTTTCCTAAGTTCCCTGAGTACGGTCATGCCGTCGATGCGGGGAAGGTTGAGGTCGAGTACCACGAGGTCGAAGGCCTCAACGTCCAGTAGGTCGAGCGCCTCCTGTCCGTCGTGACAGCAGTCGACACTGTACGCCAAGTTCCGCAAGCTGCGCGCGATTGCGTCGCACAGCGCCCGCTCGTCCTCGACGATCAAAATACGCATAACAGTCTCCTTGCACATTTCAAATCGCGCTTAACACGGATTTTATAGCCGATATGGTCCAATGGTCGCGTAACGAAAGGAGTGGTCAGGTTGTTCAAAACGGTAAAACCCGTGGTACAGGTCGCTTTGTTGATCGTCGGAATTGCCATGGTGTGCTTTGGCGTTATGCGTGGCGAGGCAGATGCCGTGCTGGCCAAAGCGATTAGGCTGTGCTTGGAGTGTATCGGAATTGGATAAAAGAGAAAACACTGCGTCGCATGTTTTGGCTCGATTTCGCGGATTCATTCAGGCGGCGGCAACACTTATTACCAACATTCACCTGCCAAACTTTGCCAAAGGCGGCATCTATCAGGGCGCGGGAAAAACAGTCTGCGTACCCGGGCTTAACTGCTATTCGTGCCCCGCGGCATCGGGTGCGTGCCCCATCGGGTCGTTCCAGTCGGTAGTAGGTTCATCCAAGTTCAACTTTTCTTACTATGTTACCGGTACGCTCATTTTGCTCGGCGTGCTGCTGGGACGCTTTGTATGCGGCTTTCTGTGCCCGTTTGGCTGGCTGCAGGAGCTGCTTCACAAGATTCCCGGCAAAAAGTTCTCCACGAAAAAGCTCAAGCCGCTCACGTACATCAAGTACGTCGTGCTGCTGTTTGCTGTGGTAGTGCTGCCTGTGCTGGTGGTCAACGATCTGGGGATGGGAGATCCGTTCTTTTGCAAATACATCTGTCCGCAGGGCGTGCTCGAGGGCGCCATTCCTCTGGCCATTGCCAATGCCGGCATTCGATCTGCGTTGGGACAGCTCTTTACTTGGAAACTTGCCGTTCTCATTGCCGTGGTAGTGCTGAGCGTTTTGTTCTATCGCCCCTTCTGCAAATGGATTTGCCCGCTCGGCGCATTCTATGCGCTCATGAATAAGGTGTCCTTGTTGGGGATTCAGGTCGACGCGTGCAAATGCATCTCGTGCGGCAAGTGTTCAAGGGTTTGTCAGATGGACGTTGATGTGGTCCGCGCGCCCAATCATGCCGAATGTATCCGGTGCGGAAAGTGCATTGGGGCCTGCCCCGTCGATGCCATCAGCTATCGCTATGGCCTGGATGTGTCGGCGGAAAAGCTTCCCTTGACTGCCGATAAAAAGTAAACAAGCTTCGACAAAACGGAGGAATGACTATGAAGCTTTCTAAGATTGCGGCCCTGTTTATGGTGCCGGTGCTGGCCTTGTGTCTTGTGGCGTGCTCGGCACCTGGCGGCAATGCGAGCGAATCTGCGAGCTCCGATCCTAAGATCGCAGAACTCACTGCGCAGAAGCCGGCCAATGCCGACGAGGCCGCCGAGCTGTATGCGAAGCTCATGCAGAAGGAGAACGAGATTTTTTCGAGTGATAACGCGCTGTGGGAAAAGGTATTCAATGCGGCAAATAAAGACTCGGCAATGATTGAGGACGGCAGCAATTACGGCGATTTTCTGCTCAAGACCATCGACGGCGCCAAGGATGAGTTCACGGCGGATGAGCTTAAGACGCTCAAGACCGGTGCACAGCAGATCAAGGAGATCGAGGACAAGCTCGAGAGCTTGGAGAAGGAGTTCCCCGGCTGTGGAAGCACGCCGAGCGCAGGCGAGAGCGTCGACGCTTCGACCGCTGGCATGACGGCCGGTGCCAATGCTTCGAGCGAGACGACGAAGTTCCCCAGCTTTACGGGCAAGGACCTGGATGGCAACGACGTGAACAGCGACGAGCTGTTCTCTAAGAACAAGGTCACCGTCATGAACTTCTGGTTCACTACTTGCAAGCCGTGCGTGGGCGAGCTGGGCGATCTTGAGAAGCTGAATCAGGAGCTTGCCGAGAAGGGCGGCCAGGTCGTGGGCGTCAATTCCTTTACGCTCGATGGCAACAAGGGCGAGATCGCAGATGCCAAGGACGTGCTGAGCAAGAAGGGCGTGACATATAAGAACGTCTGGTTCAAGTCGGATAGCGAGGCCGGTAAGTTCACGTCAAATTTGTTCTCGTTCCCGACAACGTATGTCATCGATCAGAATGGCAACATCGTAGGGGATCCAATCGTGGGAGCCATCAGCTCCGCCGAGCAGCGCGCAGCGCTCGACAAGCTTATCGACCAGGCGATTGCGAATAGCGAGCAGTAGAAAACGCGTAAGCATAGCGAGGATCGCGTGTCGCTGTGCGAAGTAGTCCGCTGCCTTTCAAGATAAGCTCCACCATACAGAGGTCCCGCTCGGGACCTCTTCTTTTAGGCGCCGTCCCGTTCGTTTTTTGGCGTGCTTCGTTACATTCCTCACTGGCGCCGGCAAAAAATGGCGATAGAGTAGGACAAACGCGTCGAATACGAACGGCGGGGGAGAGCGGGCAGGGTGCCTGCGCAGGAGAGGTTGCCGTCCATGCTGGAGCTCAAAGGAATTTGCAAAAGGTACGTCACTCAGTCGTTTACGCAGGTGGCGCTCGACAGCGTAAGCCTGGCTTTTCGCGATAACGAGTTCGTGGCCATTCTGGGCCCCTCGGGCTCGGGCAAAACTACGATGCTCAACGTTATCGGTGGGCTCGATCATTTCGATTCTGGCGACTTGCTCATCGATGGCATATCGACCAAGGACTTCCACGATCGCGATTGGGACGCCTACCGCAATAACCGCATCGGCTTTGTGTTCCAAAGCTATAACCTCATTCCGCATCAGACCATTTTGGAAAACGTGGAGCTGGCGCTCACGCTCACGGGCGTGGGACATGCCGAACGCCGCCAGCGTGCGCGCGAGGCGTTGGAGAAAGTCGGCCTGGGCGAGCATGTTAACAAGCGCCCGAGCCAGCTTTCGGGTGGACAGATGCAGCGCGTGGCGATTGCCCGTGCCCTGATCAACGACCCCGAGATCGTGCTGGCAGACGAGCCGACCGGCGCCTTGGATTCTACAACGTCCGTGCAGGTCATGGACTTGCTCAAGGACGTGGCACGCGACCGCCTGGTCATCATGGTCACGCACAATCCCGAGCTGGCGTACCAGTACGCCACGCGCATCGTTAACCTGGCGGACGGCAAGATCACCGACGATTCCGACCCCTTTGATGTAGCAAAGGCCGTGCGTCGCGAGGCTAAGCCTACGCGCAAAACCTCGATGGGCTTTGTGACGGCGTTGGGGCTTTCTGCCCGAAACCTTATGACCAAAAAAGGCCGTACGGCCATGACGGCCTTTGCGGGGTCGATTGGCATTATCGGTATCGCGGCGATCTTGGCGCTCTCCAATGGCGTGAACAACTACATCAAAAAGGTCGAGGAGGATACGCTCTCGAGTTACCCGCTTACGATCTCCAAGCAGGACTACGACCTGTCGTCCATGATGGGCGGACAGGGGGCTGTGGATGATGAGGCGTCCAACGGCGAGGATTTATCCGACGACGGCACCGACGGCAAGGCTCCGGGAACCGATAAGATTCCCGTGGTCACGGCCGTAAAGGATATGTTTGCAAGTGTTAAGTCCAACGACATGACGAGCTTTAAGGCATGGCTCGATGCCGGTGGCGACGGCATCGACAAAGAGGTCAACGCTATTCAGTACGGCTATGGCGTAACGCCGGTTGTCTATCGCGCGGGCAAGGGAGACGAGAAGCCCGTGCGTCTGGTGCCCAATGCCATGACCGAGGCCATGAGCGGCGGCGCGAGCTCGGCAGCAACGGTGAGCATGGAGTCCATGGGAACCTCGGTCTTCAACGAAATGATTGACGACCAGAGCCTGCTCGACAGCCAATACGACGTCGTGGCGGGGCATTGGCCTACGTCTGCTAACGAAGCCGTGATGGTGCTTTCGAGTCGCGGCACGGTGGGCGACTACACGCTCTACAGCATCGGTGCGTTGGATATCAATGAACTCAACGATCTGGTTAACAGCGTCATGACGGCTGACGGTGGGGTCGAGACGCCCGAGACCGGCGCCGACTTTACCTACGACGATGCGCTGTCCACGACGTTTAAGGTGTTGTCGCCGGCCGATGCCTATCGCAAAAACGAAGAGACTGGCATGTGGACTGACATGTCTGGCGACGCCGATTTTATGACGGCCAAGGTTGCCAACGGTATTGACGTGCACATTGTGGGCGTGGTGCGACCCAACGAGACGGCCAACGCGAGCGCGTTGTCCCCGGGCATTGCCTACACGCATGCGCTGACTCGCCAGCTTATGGAGCGCGCCGCCGATTCGCAGATTGTGCAGGAGCAACTCGCCCACCCCGAGACGGATGTCTTTACGGGCAAGTCTTTCGATGAGCTGCAAGGCGAGGCCAAACAAGGCGTGGACCTGGGCAGCATGTTCAGTGTGGACGAGGCGGCGCTCAAGAGTGCGTTCTCGTTTGATACGTCTGCGCTCTCGGGTGCGGCTGGCGGCGGCATTGATCTAACGGGCGTCGATCTGTCGGGCCTGGATATTGATCTTTCGGGCGTTGGCAAGGACATCGACTTTGGTGACATCATGGCCAAAGCGCCGGCTCCAGATTTCTCGGGCATCTTTGACGGCCTGGAACTTACGCCCGAGCAAATGCAGCAGGTGGGAACGCTAGCCAACCAGCTGTTTGAGAGCTTTTTGCAGTCTGATCAGTTTAGGGCGCTGTCACCCGATGATCTTAAGGACGCGTCAAAGCTTGCTGCCGCATTCTCGGCGTATCTTGAGAGTGATACGGCAGCCCAGCAAATCCTGGCCCAGCTCAAAGCGCTCGGCGGCGATGCCCTGGCCGAGCGCCTGCAGCAGGCGATGACCGACTATGTGCAAAAGCAGCTGGCTCCGTATCTGCAGCAGGCTATGGATCAGGTGATGAAGTCGATCAGCGATCAGATTGCGGCGACGGTGTCAGCTCAGCTCAGGGCAGGCGCAGCAGGGCTCATGGGCCAGATGGCGACGCAGATGTCGTCGAGTTTTGCTAACCTGGCGAGCGCCATGCGCGTGGATGCGAGTGCCTTTGCTCATGCCATCCATTTCAACATGGACGCCGAGGACCTGAGCTCGCTCATGATGAGCTATGCGAAGGCGTCGAAGCTTACCTACGACAACAATCTGACCACGTTGGGTTATGCGGACGAGGCAGATCCCATCTCGGTCAAGATTTTCCCGCGCGACTTTGAGGCCAAGGAGCGCGTACTCGATCACATCGATGCGTACAACAAGCAGGTCAAAGCCGCTGGCCATGATGATCGGGCAATTTCGTACACCGACTACATGGGCATCATCATGGGTTCGGTGACCGACATCGTGAACACCATCAGCTTGGTGCTCATCGCGTTTGTGAGCATCAGTCTGGTCGTGAGCTCCATCATGATCGGCATCATCACATACATCAGCGTGCTGGAGCGCAAAAAGGAGATTGGCATCCTGCGCGCGATTGGCGCGTCGAAGCGCAACGTGGCCAACGTATTCAATGCCGAGACCTTTATCGAGGGCCTTATCGCCGGCGTCTTTGCCATTGTCGTTGTGATGGCCGTGAGCTTTCCGGTTAATGCCTGGGCGCTTGCTGCCAAACAGGTGCCCAATCTGATGAGCCTGCCCGTGCAGGATGCGCTGGTGCTCATTGCGATTTCTGTGTTGCTAACGGTCGTTGCCGGCCTGCTGCCCGCTCGCAGCGCGTCCAAAAAGGATCCCGTCGAAGCCCTGCGCTCCGAATAATGTGACAAAAGGGTTGTTCCTTTGTCACATTGAGGCCCTTGCGAAATCGGGGTCTAATACTTTTCCGAGAAGTGAACGAGTCAAAATGGACCCCCGAAGCATCGGCGCTTTCGAGATGCAATTTCCTGCGGTTTTGCCAACCAAATCCTGCGGTTTTGGCGCCAGAAAATGTCGATGCTTCAGGGGTCCAAAAACGGTCGTTCACTTCTTGGAAAAGTATTAGACCTCGAGATATAGACGATGTTCGCGAGCGGCAATTAGATCGAAAGCCTTTAGTTCTTCTTTGCAGAGAGCATGAGCCTAATTTCAAGATGGGTGTATTCGTCGAATTCTTCTGCGGCCTCGGTGTCAAAGGTGTAGTACGACTTGATAGATTCGTCCTCCGTCTTGATGCTGATTTCTTCATATAGGGAGCCAGCTAAAAATGTCTGTTTAAATTCATCCGACAGGCTGCATGGCGTGAGGAGGCCCGGCGTGGCAACGGAAATGTCCAACCCGTTGAGCGGGGCGCAGAGCGTCGTGATATCCTGCTCGGCGCGGGCGAGGTTGTCTGCAAGGCTTGCCTCGGGGTCGATCTGACTGGTGTAATCGACATCCGTGAGCATGCCATCTGCATCGAAAGAAAGGTAGACATAGGCTGCTTGAGCGCCGAGGTCATTATCGCGCAGATAGCCGATAATGCGATAGCCGTAGTCGTGATACGACTCGTATGGGTCGTCTGCCGCGACGCGTTCGCACACGGGCTCCAAGGCATCTTGCGCGATGGCGAGCTGCTCGGCGGCTGCAGCCTTTCTTGCCTGAAGCTCGTTATTTCCCTGGACAAACTGCGGGATGTAGACGCCAAGCAGCACAATGGCGGGCAACACTGCGAGAGCTGTCTCTTATACACATCTGACGCTGCCGACG
>CABSYS010000028.1:0-10707 GCA_902482045.1 uncultured Collinsella sp. | reverse complement strand
ACGAGATCTGCGCATGTCTCGTGGGCTCGGAGATGTGTATAAGAGACAGCCGTCAGCAGGTCAAACGGCGTAATGGTGTAAGCGCGCTCCCCTACCGCCACACGACGAGCGTTCACGCGATGTCCCGCCTCGACGGCGGCAGAAACGCCACGAGCAAAGGCCTCATCGCTCACGACGCGCCCATCGACCTCCATGCGCTCGGGATAGCGCACCAACTGCGGCGACGTATACAGTGCGGTCTTTAACCCCTCACCACGAAAGATGGCAGCCGAAAAACGCGAGGTCGAAGTCTTGCCATTGGTACCGGCAACCTGAATGCAATCGAAATACTCGTCCGGACGTCCCAGCTCATCAAGCATATCGACAACCGTCTCAAGCAGAGGCCCAGCATCCCCAGAAATCCGCCCCGTATCAGCAGCAAGCCCCACAGCCTCATCAAACGAAAGCAAATCAAACTCAAAAGGAACGGTATACAAGCCAGAACGCTTAGGCATTTTCAGAACCGCCATTCATAGAAAAATAAAACAGTATAGGTTGAGGATAGTCAGCGAAAACGCCTCTGATGAGCCAAGGTGCCGTGAAACAAGGGCGCATAGGGCTTATGCCCATGCGCCCGAAGTTGAACGGCAGATTGGCCATCAGAGGCGTTTGCAGCGTCGAGTCAGCCGCCGTTCGTTAGAACGGCGGAATAGGTGTCCGCAGCGGAGAGCAAAGCATCGGGACGCGCCCCCAAGTTAGACCTACGAGAAGTCAGCAACCTGAGCAGTCAGCGCCGCCAAGATCTCCTTGAGCTCAGCTGCACGGTCCCTCTTCTTCTGGACCACGGCAGGCGCGGCCTTAGCCACAAAGCCCTCGTTGGCGAGCGTTTTCTCGCAGCCGGCGAGCTCCTTCTGCGCCGCGGCGATCTCCTTCTCCAGGCGTGCCTTCTCGGCCGAAAGGTCAACCTTGCCCTCAAGCACCACAAAAACCTCAACGCCACTGTCGACAACGGCGATGCTCGCAGCCGGCTTCTCAACGTCGGTGCCCATGACCAGCGAAGCCGTGTTGGCCAGCGGCTCAATGGTCGAGCGCAGGCTCTCGAGCTTCTCGATGTCCTCGGCACCGGCGCGCACGACCACGTCGAGCTCGGCCTTGGGGCTCAAGCGATAACGCGAACGGGTGGCACGGGCGGCAGACACGACGGCACGGCACAGCTCAAACGCGCGCTCGGCGTCCTCGTCGACATACTTGGCGTAGTCGGCGGGCTCAGGCCACTTGGCGATCATGAGCGCCTCGGCGCGGTCCACGTTGCCCTCGGCGTCCAGGTCGAGCACGCTCGCCGGCATGTTGTCCCAGATCTCCTCGGTGACAAACGGCATGAGCGGGTGCATCAGGCGAATGGAGGTATCGAGCACAAAAATCAGGTTGCGCTGTGCCTGCAGACGGCCCTCGCCCTTCAGGCGGGCCTTGGTGACCTCGACGTACCAGTCACAAACCTCGTTCCAGAAGAACTGCTGCACGCCGCGGGCCATGTCGCCAAAGGTGTAGTTCTCAATGCCCTCGGTGACCATCTTCACGGCCTTGGCCAGGCGGCTGAACATCCAGGCGTCGGCCGGCGTCTCCACGACGGGCTCGCCGGGCGTGTAGCCCTCCATGTTCATAAGCAGGAAGCGGCTGGCGTTCCAGATCTTGGTCACAAAGCTCTTGGCCTGATCGGTACGCGGGCTGTCGATGAGCTTCTTGGTCTTCTTGTCGATGTTCGCATCGAACTTAACATCCTGGTTGTTGGTGCAGAGCGTCAGCAGGTTGTAGCGCATGGCGTCGGCACCGTACATACCAATGAGATCCATGGGGTCAACGCCGTTGCCCTTGGACTTGGACATGCGGCTGCCGTCCTTGGCCAGGATCGTCGGGTAGATGACGACGTCCTTAAACGGCACCTCGTCCAGGAAGTACAGCGAGCTCATGACCATGCGGGCGACCCACAGCGCGATGATGTCGCGCGCGGTGACGAGCGCCGTCGTGGGGTGATGGCCCTCGAGCAGCTCCGGCTTTTGCGGCCAGCCCTGCGTGGCAAAGGTCCACAGCTGCGAGCTGAACCAGGTGTCCAGCACGTTCTCGTCCTGATGCACATGATGGCCGCCGCACTTGGGGCACACATCGGTGTCCTCGGTAAGAGCGTCCTCCCAGCCGCAGTCCTCGCAGTAGAACACGGGAATGCGGTGGCCCCACCACAGCTGGCGGCTAATGCACCAGTCCTTAAGGTTCTCCATCCAGGTGGTGTAGGTCTGCGTCCAGCGCGCGGGGTGGAAGGTGACCTTGCCGGAGTTGACGGCGTCGAGCGCCGGCCCCTTGAGCTTATCGACGGCCACAAACCACTGCTCGGACAGCCACGGCTCAAGCGCAGCGTCGCAGCGGTAGCAGTGCATGACGGAGTGATCGAGTTCGTCGACGTGATCGAGCAGGTCGTGCTCCTCAAACCACTTGATGACGGCCTCGCGGCACTCGTCGCGGTTCATGCCGGTAAACTCGCCATAGCCCTCGACGACCACCGCGTGCTCGTCGAAGATGTTGATCTGCGGCAGGTCGTGGGCCTGACCCATGGCGTAGTCGTTGGGGTCGTGGGCCGGGGTGACCTTAACGAAGCCGGAGCCAAAGTTGGCGTCGACATGCCAATCCTCAAAGATGGGGATCTCGCGGTCGACGATGGGGAGCTTGACGGTCTTACCCACAAAGGCGGCCTTCTCGGGGTCCTTCGGGGAGACAGCGACGCCCGTGTCGCCGAGCATGGTCTCGGGGCGCGTGGTGGCGACGACGATGTAATCCTGGCCGTTGACCGGCTCGGTCAGCGGGTAGCGCAGGTGCCACAGGTGGCCCTTCTCGTCCTTATATTCGGCCTCGTCGTCCGAGATGGCGGTGGTGCAGTTGGGGCACCAGTTAACGATACGCTTGCCACGGTAGATCAGGCCGTCGTGGTACCAATCGCAGAAGACCTTGCGCACGGCCTGTGCGTAATCCTCGTCCATGGTGAAGCGCTCGTTGTCGAAGTCGACGGAGCAGCCCATGCGCTTGATCTGCTCGACGATGATGCCGCCGTACTCGTGGGTCCAGTCCCAGCAGGCGTCGACAAACTTGTCACGACCAATCTCCAGGCGGCTAATGCCCTCGCTCTTGAGCTTCTTGTCGACCTTGGTCTGCGTGGCGATACCGGCGTGGTCAGTGCCCAGCACCCAGCGCGTGGACTTGCCGCGCATGCGGGCCATACGGATGATGGCGTCCTGGATGGAGTCGTCGGTGGCGTGACCCATGTGGAGCTTGCCGGTCACGTTGGGAGGCGGAATGGTGACGGTGCAGTCGCCCACGCCCTCACGGCGCTTGTAGTAGCCGCCGTCGAGCCACTTCTGCAGGATCGCCGGCTCATTGGTCGACGGATCGTAGTTCTTGGGCATCTCTTCCATATATCTCTCCCTTGCCCGTCGGGGAGGAATGTAGGCCCGATTTTCGCTCGGTCAAGTCCTGGGCTCGCTCGAAGACCACATTAAGTGGTCTTCAGCTCGTGCGGAATCTACGAAAATCGGGCCTACATTCCTCCCCTTAGGTATCGATTACTTCAGTCTGATATGACTTCGCTGAGGCTTAAACAAACACACAGAATAACACAGGTAGTTGGGGTTATTGCGTATATATACAATAGCCTCCGACCGCGGGTGGTCGGAGGCTATTTGCAAGCACGTTTTTAGCTGGTTTACCCGTAGATGCGTTGGGGCTGTTCTTCGCCCTTTACGGAGGCTTCGGTCACAACGACCTTGGAAACACCCTCCTCGCTGGGGAGATCGAACATCGTCTGCTGCAGCACGTCCTCGCAGATGGAACGCAGGCCGCGGGCGCCGGTCTTGCGGGCAAGCGCCATACGGGCGATCTCGTGCAGAGCGGCATCCTCAAACTCAAGCTCAACGTCCTCGAGCTGGAACATTTTGCGGTACTGGCGCACCACGGCGTTCTTGGGCTCGGTCAGGATCGACACCAGGTCGTCCTCGTCGAGCGCCTGTGTCTGAGTCACGACGGGCGTACGTCCCACAAACTCGGGGATCATGCCAAAGGCGTTGAGGTCCTGCGGGAGCACCTGACGCAGCAGGTCGTTCTCGTCGACCGAGGTGGGGCCGGCAATCTCGGAGTTAAAGCCCACACCCTTGTTGCCCACGCGATCGGCGATGATCTTGTCCAGACCCACAAAGGCACCGCCGCAGATGAACAGGATGTTGGTCGTATCGATCTGCAGCAGCTCCTGCTGGGGATGCTTGCGGCCGCCGGTGGGCGGAACGCTTGCCACCGTGCCCTCAAGAATCTTCAGCAGCGCCTGCTGAACGCCCTCGCCCGAAACATCGCGGGTGATGGAGAGGTTCTCGGCCTTGCGGGCGATCTTGTCGATCTCGTCCACGTAGATGATGCCCACCTGCGCGCGCTCAATGTCGCCATCGGCGGCGTTGATGAGCTTGAGCAGGATGTTCTCCACGTCCTCGCCCACGTAACCGGCCTCGGTGAGCGCGGTGGCGTCGGCGATGGCAAACGGCACCTCGAGGATGCGCGCGAGCGTCTGGGCCAACAGGGTCTTGCCGGTACCGGTGGGACCGAGCAGCAGGATGTTGGACTTGGCGAGCTCCACCTCATCCATATCATCGTCGAGTTGCGAGTCCAAGCCGTTGTCAAAGGCCGAAAGCGCGGCGCCGCCCTCGATCACGCGGCGATAGTGGTTGTACACGGCCACCGACATGGCGCGCTTGGCGTCTTCCTGGCCCATTACATAGGCCGAGAGCTCGTCATAGATCTCGTGCGGCGTCGGCACGTGCGTGATGACCTGGCGGTCGTCCTCGAGCTCAAAGCCCTCGGTCTCGGGGTCAACGGCGGGCTGGGACGCAGCCTGGCCGTGGTCGTTGAGGAAACCCGGGAGATTGCCGTTGCGGGCGGCGTCCATAAAGTCCGAAGCCAGCGACTCCTCAAGGATCTCGGAGCAGGCGGCGACGCACTCGTCGCAGATAAAGATGTTGGTCGGACCCTTAACGAGGCGGCGAACCTGTCCCTGCTCTTTTCCGCAGAAGGAACAGCGGATGGGGTTGCCGTTCTCGTCAAAGTTGTCCTGCATGTTTCCTGCCATCCTAGGCATCCTTCACGGCGAGATCGCGCGAGGTGACGATACGGTCGATCAGGCCGTAGTCAAGGGCCTCAGCAGCGGTCAGGTAGTTGTCGCGCTCGGTGTCGGCCTGGACCTTCTCGATGGGCTGGCCCGAGGCGTCGGACAGGATCTGGTTGAGCTCGCGGCGAGTCTTCTTGATCTCCTCGGCCACGATCTCGATCTCGGTCTGCTGGCCCTGGGCACCACCGCTGGGCTGGTGAATCATGACCTTGGAGTGCGGCAGGCAGAAGCGCTTGCCCTTGGCGCCGGCCGAAAGCAGCACGGCGGCCATGGACGCGGCCATGCCCACGCAGATGGTGGAGACCTGCGGCTTAATGAAATTCATGGTGTCCAGAATCGCCAGGCCGGAGTAGACCTCGCCACCGGGCGAATTGATGTAGAGCGAGATATCCTTCTCGGCATCCTGGCTCTCAAGATGCAGCAGCTGGGCAACGACCAGGTTGGCGCTGACGGAGTTGATCTCCTCGCCCAAGAAGATGATGCGGTCGTTGAGCAGGCGCGAATAGATATCGTAGCTGCGCTCGCCGCGCGGCGTCTGCTCGATAACGTATGGCACGAGGGCGGAATCGAACTTAGCGATCATACGCATCTCCATTTCTCTCTTGCGGACCAATAGTGGTTCTAGATAAACGTACGGTGCCCGCATGCTATGCATTGGCTGGCACCGTACGAAGCAACCGGATAACCGGTTTATAACTTTACCCCATCGCGGGCGCACGCATGCGCTCGCGGGCAAGGTGGCGAGAATTACTCGGCGACCTTGGCGGTCTCGTCGACCTCGGTCACCTTGGCGTTCTCGACCAGGTGGTCGACGGCCTTGGAGCGGCGGATGGACTCGCGGACGGCAGGCATGCGGCCATCGGCGATGAACTCGGCCTTGGAAGCCTCGACGTCCTTGACGCCGGCCTTCTCGAACTCGGCGTTGATGTCGTCCTCGGTGACCTCGATCTTGAGCTCACGGGCGAGAGCGTCGAGAGCCAGGGACTCACGGGCAACGTCGTTGGCCTGCTTGTGAAGGTCGCCGATGAACTGCTCCATGGTCAGACCGGAAGCGGGCAGCCAGGTATCCAGGGTCATGCCGCGGGCAGCGAGGTTGGACAGGAAGTTCTGGCCAAGCTCCTCAAAGACGGACTGCTCGTAGTCGGCGTCCATCTCGTCGAGCTGCAGACGCTCGGCGAGAGCGGAGACGCAACGGTTCTCCTTCTCGGCCGGGAGGCGAGAAGCCTTGTCCTGCTCGATCTCGATCTTGATGGCGTCGCGCATGGCGTCGATGCTGTCGAAGCCAAAGTCGGACTTGACGAGCTCGTCGGTGAGCTCGGGGGTGTTGCGGACCTTGATGCCCTTGACGGTGACCTCGACGGTGTGGGTCTCGGCCTCCTCGCCCTCCTCGACCTCGTCGGTCCAGGTGACGGTCTTGACGTCGTCGACGTTAGCGCCGATCAGGGCCTCGTTGAACTCCTTGGGGTTGCTGTCGCTACCGGCGATGAGCATACGGCCCTCGGCGGCGAAGTTGTCGGCGTTCTCGACGGCCTTGAGGTCGACGGTCACGTAGTCGTCAGCCTCGACGGCGCGACCCTCGACGTCCTCGAAGGTGGCACGGTAGTTGAGGAGCATCTCGACCTGGTTGTTGATCTCGGACTCGGTGACCTCCGCGGGGGGCATCTCGATCTCAACGGCGTCGAAGGAGGAGAGCTCAGCGGCAGGACGCAGGAAGAACTCGACGGTGTAGGTGTAGTCCTCGTGATCCTTGGCGAGGTCGAGCTCCTTGTAGTCACCGTTCTTGGTGGGGACGATGTCCAGCTCGTTGAGGACGACGGGCTCGTTGGCGGCGATCAGGTCGTTGGTGGCCTGAGCGAGGGTAGCCTCGGCGCCAAGAGCAGAGTCGATGACCGGACGGGGAGCCTTGCCGGCGCGGAAGCCCGGGAAGCGGTACTTCTTGGCGGTGTCCTTGTAGGCCTTCTTGATCGCGGCGTCGACGTCGGCGGCCGGGATGGTGACCGTAGCGGTGAGCTTGGCGTCCTTGACGTCAGAAGCGGTGATGTTCAACACGTTCCTCCTCATACTGCCCAGCTTATCTGAGGTGCTGGTACCTTTATGCAACAAAGAGTCGCGACGGCGGGAGCCGACGCAGGTGCGTTGGTGCGGGCGAAAGGACTCGAACCTTCACGGGAATCCCACCAGAACCTAAATCTGGCGCGTCTACCAATTCCGCCACGCCCGCATGAGCGCACAGACTAGGAATGATAGCAGATACGAACGGCAAGCGCACGCACACGTTTTACAGGCTCACGACCTCACCACGAGTGCAAAAGGCGGGACGAGTTGCCCCGCCCCGCCAATTACGACTTGTTCGCTGACCCGCTACTCCCCCAGCAGTGCCTTCTCGGGCGTGATCGGCAGCGAGCGGACCTGGTGGCCGGTGGCGTGTGCGACGGCCGAGGCCACGGCGGCGAGCGGCGTGTTGATGACGACCTCGCCGATCGACTTGGCGCCAAACGGGCCCGTCGGCTCGTAGCTCGGCTCAAAGGCCACGCGAATGCTGCCGATATCCAGGCGCGTGGGCAGCTTGTAGCTCATAAAGTTGCCGGTGCGCAGGCGGCCGCGATCGTCATGCTCGACAATCTCGTAGAGCGCGTGACCGATGCCCTGGGCGATACCACCCTCGGCCTGGACGCGCGCGAGCGCCTCGTTGATCACGGTACCGCAGTCCACAGCCGCCGCATAGTCCACCACGGTCACCTTGCCGGTGGCCTTGTCGACCTCGACCTCGGCAATGCCGGCCATAAACGGCGGGGGCGAAACGGGCAGGCAGGCAGAGGCATGCGAGGTGAGCGCGTCGCCGCCCGCGATGTTCTTGACGCACAGGTTGGCAAAGTCGCGCAGCGTAAGGTAGCGACCGCGCTCGCGAGCGGCGCGCTCGTCGGACAGGCGCACGTACTGGCCGTCGAATACCACGTCGGTGGCGTCAACGTCCCACATCTCGGCGGCCTTGGCGCAAATCTTCTCACGCAGCTCGGTCGCGGCGTTCTTGGCGGCAAGGCCCGTCACGTACGTACCCGAGCTCGCGTACGAGCCGGCGTCGAACGGCGACACATCGGTGTCCACGCCGCGCACCACGATCAGCGAGCTCTCCACGCCCAGCTCCTCGGCGGCAATCTGCGCCAGGATCGTGTCGACGCCCATGCCGTTATCGGTAGCACCGGTGCCGATGGTAATGAAGCCGTCCTCTTCCAGGCGCATGTCGATGCCGGCGATGTCCACGTTGGAGATACCCGAGCCCTGCATGGTGAGCGCGCAGCCCAGGGCGCGCACGCGGTCGCCCAGGTCCACGGCCAGCGGCTTGTCGCGCCAACCGATCATGTCCATCGCGCGCAGCAGACAGCGGTCGAGCGCGCAGGCGTTGAGCTTCTCGTTGTAGTACTGCGGCATGGTCTCGCCCTCACGCACGATGTTCTTAAGGCGCAGGTCGGCGGGGTCCATGTGCAGCATGTCGGCGAGCTCGTTGACGGCGCTCTCCACGGCAAACTGGCCCTGGGTGGCACCGTAGCCGCGATACGCGCCACCGCGGTTGGTATTGGTGTAGACGGCGTCCCAGCTAAAGCGGCTCGCCTTCACATGGTTGTAGATCGGCAAGCTCTTGTGGCCCGAAAGGCCGATCGTCGTGGTAGCGTGCTCTCCATACGCACCGGCGTTGGACAGCGTATGCAGGTCGATGGCCGTGATGGTGCCGTCGTTCATGGCGCCCAGCTTAACGGTCATCTGCATCTGGTGACGCGAGTTGCCCGCAGTGATGGTCTCCTCGCGGGTGTAGCAGCAGTAGCTCGGACGGCCGGTCTGCTGGGTCACAAACGCCACGAAGATCTCGCAGCAGCCCGTCTGCTTGGAGCCAAAGCCGCCGCCGATGCGCGGCTTAATGACCTGCACCTGCGACTGCGGAATATCGAGTGACTGCGCGACCATACGGCGCACGTGGAAGGGCACCTGCGTGGAGGTAGTCACTGAGATACGTCCGAACGCGTCGGTCGTCGCGAAGGCGCGGAAGGTCTCCATGGGCGCGGTCTGCGTGGCCTGGCTGGTGTAGGTGCGGGTGAAGACGATGTCGCTCTGGGCAAAGGCCTCGTCCAAGTCGCCAAAGTCGCTCGTGCCGCTGCACACCAGGTTACGAGCAACGTCGCCGCCCTGCGGGAACATAAAGGTTACGTCGCCCTCGGGATGGACCACAATGTCGTTATCGAGTGCCTGGGTAAAGTCGAGCAGCGGCTCGAGCACCTCGTAGTCGACCTTGATGAGCTTGAGTGCCTTGTCAGCGGCCTCCTCGGTCTCGGCGGCGACAATCGCCACCTCCTCGTTTTGATAGCGCACCAGGTTCTCGAGGATCAGGCGGTCGTAGGGACTCGGCTGCGGATAGCTCTGGCCGGCGATGGTAAAGCGGCGCTTGGGCACGTCCTCATAGGTGTAGACGCCCACGACGCCGGGTACCTTAAGGGCGCGAGACGTGTCGATGGAGCGGATCTTGGCGCGGGCATAGGGGCTGCGCTTGAGTTTGACAATGAGCGCGCCGGCGGGCACCATATCGCCCGTGTAGACGGGACGACCCTCGAGCAGAGCCTTCGAGTCCTTCTTGGGCTGCTTGTGGGTGATCTGCTTGTAGGAGACGCCGTCAGAGCTGGTGTCGTTGACCGGCAGCTCGGGCATCTCAAAGCCCACCTGCACGCCGGACTCGTTGAGGAAGCGCACGATGGCGCGCAGCTGGCTCTCGTAGCCGCTGCAGCGGCAGAGGTTGCCGGCGAGCTGGCGCGACAGCTCCTCGCGCGTGGCGACGAGGCTCGGGTCCTCCTTGGCGGCGCGGGCAAGCGCCAGCACGTTCATGATGAGGCCGGGGGCGCAAAAACCGCACTGCTCGGCGCCTTCGGCAGCCATCGCGCGGGCAAGCGCCTCGGACTCGGCCTTGAGGCCCTCGAGCGTAGTGATGGTGTGGCCCTCGACGCGCGCGGCGGGAACCGAGCAGCTCAGCACCGGGTCACCGTCGAGCCACACCGTGCACAAACCGCAGTTGGTGGTCTCGCAGGCACAGCGCACCGACGCACAACCCTGCTCGCGCAGCAGCGCAAAGAGCATGGTGTCGGGGGCAATCTGAACCTTGACCTTACGGCCGTTGAGCGTAAAGGAAAGATCGATGAGTTTGGCAGCCATTAGCGCACCTCGCTAGAATCGACGCCGGGCACGCGGCGGCAGGAATACTCGTCCGTGGCAAACTTAGGCACTTGCACGGTCTCGAGCTCGCGGGCAAGCGCGGCCGAAAGCTCAATGCCGGCGGCGCGGCGCACGGCCTGCACGGCAAGCGGGGCCGAGATGCAGCGGCGGTAGTCGGCCGAGCCCCACAGGTTGGTGCCGTAGCTCAGGGCACGCACGGATGCGGCTAGGGCGCGCAGCTCGTCCTCGGAAGGCTGCTCGCTGGTAAGGCCGCATGCCTCGCCCCGAAGCAAGGTCTGTCTCTTATACACATCTCCGAGCCCACGAGACATGCGCAGATCTCG
>CABSYS010000027.1:0-10707 GCA_902482045.1 uncultured Collinsella sp. | reverse complement strand
TCGTTGGGGACGTTCTTAAACGACTAGTCATTCAAGAACGTCCCCAACGACTACCTGAAGTTGCGGTGGAATAGGGACTGTTTTGGCGTCTGGAACCCCCAATTAGTCCCTATTTCACCGCAACTTAAAAAAGGGGCGCTGACCGGGATAGTCAGCGCCCCTTGTGTTGGATTGGCTAGCCTCCGAGGTAAGCCTTGCGGACGTTATCGTCGTGCAGGAGCTCTTGGCCGGTGCCGGTCATGGTGATCTTGCCGGTCTCGAGCACGTAGCCGCGCGTAGCGATCGAGAGCGCCATCTGCGCGTTCTGCTCGACCAGAAGCACCGTGGTGCCGGCCTTGTGCAGGTCCTCGACAATCTGGAAGATCTGCTCAATCAGGATCGGCGCCAGGCCCATGGAAGGCTCATCGAGCATGAGCAGCTTGGGGTTGCTCATAAGGGCGCGGCCCATAACGAGCATCTGCTGCTCGCCGCCCGAAAGGGTGCCGGCGACCTGGCGACGACGCTCCTTCAGGCGCGGGAACTGCTCGTAGACACGCTCAAGGCCCGGAGCGACCGTGGACTTGGGCTGTGTGTAGGCACCCATCTCCAGGTTCTCCTCGACCGTCATCTGCAAAAAGGCGCGACGGCCCTCGGGGACCTGAGCCAGACCCTTGCTCACCAGCTTGTCTGCGGGCGTATGAGTAATGTCCTCGCCCATAAACTTGATGGAGCCAGTCTTGGAACGCAGCAGGCCCGAGACGGTCTTAAGCGTTGTGGACTTACCGGCACCGTTCGCACCGATCAGAGCAACGATCTCGCCCTCGTTGACGTTAAAGGAGATGTCCTTGATGGCGTGGATGGCGCCGTACCAGACGTTGATGTTGTAGACGGAAAGCATCGGCTCTGCCATTTAGTTCTCCCCCTTATCCTGCTTGCCCAGATATGCCTCGATAACGGCGTCGTTGTTCTGGATTTCCTCGGCCGTGCCCTTGGCGATGACCTTACCAAAGTTGAGCACGCAGATACCCTCGCAAATATTCATGACGAGCGACATGTCGTGCTCGATAAGCATGATGGCAATGCCGAAGGTGTCGCGAATCTTAACGATGTTCTCCATGAGTTCCGCGGTCTCGGACGGGTTCATGCCGGCGGCAGGCTCGTCGAGCAGCAGTAGTTTGGGGTTGGTGGCAAGCGCGCGGACGATCTCCAGACGACGCTGAGCGCCGTAAGGCAGCGAGCCGGCCTGCTCGTTTGCCAGATGCTCCATATCAAAGATGGACAGCAACTCCATGGCGCGCTCGTGAGCAGCCTTCTCGTGCTTCCAATACGTCGGCAGGCGCAGCACGCCCTCAAAGCCGGAGTAGCGCTCCTGGTTATGCAGGCCGACCTTAACGTTATCCTCCACCGTCATGGTGTTGAACAGGCGAATGTTCTGGAAGGTACGGGCAATACCCATGCGGTTGACCTGGTAGACCGACTTGCCCGAGGTGTCCTCGCCGTCGAGCAGGATGGTGCCGTGCGTGGGCTGGTACACCTTGGTGAGCAGGTTGAAGACCGTGGTCTTACCGGCACCGTTGGGGCCGATGAGACCGGCGATCTCGGTCTTGCCGATGGTCAGGCTAAAGTCGTCGACTGCCTTAAGGCCGCCGAATTCAATGCCCAGGTGGATGCACTCGAGTGCAGGGCGCTGACCCAGGTCGCGGTCGGGAACGATGGCGCCAGAAGGATACGGGACCATCTTGCCCTTCTTGAACTCAAATTTACTGGGCATCGGCTGCCACCTCCTTCTTGGAAGCAAAGCGATCCTTAATGCGTGCGAAGAACGCCTTGAGCTGCGGGTTGTTGGTAAAGATCATGACCAGGATCAGCACGATGGCGTAGATGAGCATGCGGTAGTCCGAGAACTGGCGGAGCAGCTCGGGAAGCACCGTGAGCAGCGCCGCCGCGATGACGGAGCCGCGCATATTGCCCAGACCGCCCAGGACCACGAACACCAGAATGAGGATGGACGTGTTGAAGTCGAACTTGGTGGCGGAGAGCTGCGAGAAGTTACCGCCGAAGAGGGCTCCGGCAGCACCGGCGAGGGCAGCGGAAACCACGAAGGCGATCATGCGGTACTCGGTGACGGAGATGCCTACGGACTCGGCTGCAATCTTGTTATCGCGCACGGCCATAATGGCACGGCCGGTACGGCTGCGAACCAGGTTGAGCACGATCACGAGTGCGACCATGACCAGGATGGCACCGGCGAGGAAGGTCGAATAGGTCGACACGCCCGAGGCGCCCTGGGCGCCCTTGATGATGGCGGTGCCGTCCTCGAGCAGGTGCAGGTCGTCGATCGTAGAGTTGCCCGTGATGTTAAAGATCACGTGCAGGCCGCGGGAGTCGACGCCCACAATGAGGCAGGTGACGATCTCTTTGATGATCTCGCCAAAGGCCAGCGTCACGATAGCCAGGTAATCGCCGCTCAGGCGAAGGACCGGGATACCGATCAAGAAGCCCAAGATGGCAGCGGCGATTGCGCCGACCACAATGCTGATGATCAGACGCATCGGGTCGGACGGAACGGCGCTCTCCAGCGCGACAGCGGTAACGATGCCCGTATAGGCGCCGACGCTCATAAAGCCCGCGTGGCCCAGCGACAAGTCGCCCGCGATGCCGACGACGAGGTTGAGGGAAATGGCCATGACGATGTAGGCCGTAATGGGAACCAACTGACCGGCGATCATGCGCGGGATCATGTGGTTCGACTGCATAAAGAACACGATGGCGAAGGCCACGATGCACATGGCGTACGTGACAAAGTCGTGACGTGTCTGCTTATCTTTAAGAAACTTCATACCGCTCACCTACACCTTCTCGGGGACGTACTTGCCCAAGAGGCCGGCAGGCTTGACGAGCAGGACGATGATCAGAACACCAAAGACGATGGAGTTGGCAAGACTCGTGGAAATGTAGGCCTGCGCCATCGCCTCGATGATGCCGATGAGAATGCCACCGACAAAGGCGCCGGGGATGGAGCCGATGCCACCGAAGACGGCGGCGTCGAAGGCCTTGATGCCAGGCATGGCACCCGTCGTAGGCTGCAGCACCGGCGAGTAGGAGCACAGGAGCACGCCGGCGATGGCGGCAAGGGCAGAGCCGATGGCAAACGTCATCGAGATGGTGCGGTTGACGTTGATGCCCATGAGCTGAGCGGCGGCCTTGTCCTCGGACACGGCGCGCATGGCTTTGCCCATCTTGGTCTTACCTGTAAAGAACATCAGGCCGGCCATGATAACCAGGCAGGCGACGATGGTGACGAGTGAGACGGCGCTTACGTTGAACTTGGCCAAGAACTCCGGCACCTGGAAGGTGACGAGCGAAGTGAAGTTCTTGGGCGTGGCGCCCCACAGAAGCTGCGCGGCGTTCTGCAGGAAGTAAGACACGCCGATAGCCGTGATCAGAACGGCCAGCGGGCCCGCCTGGCGCAGTGGCTTGTATGCCAGACCCTCGATGAGAACACCGAGAACGGTACAGACCACACAAGAGAGAACTACAGATGCCCAGCCCGGGAGGCCGAGATACGACGTGGCGCAGAACGAGACATAGGCACCGACCATGATAACGTCGCCGTGAGCGAAGTTCAGCATCTTGGCGATACCGTAGACCATGGTGTAGCCCAACGCGATGATGGCGTAGACGCTGCCCATGGACAGGCCGTTGACCAGGTATTGGATAAAGACCGTCATGTTCCACATCCCCCTTTCGAATAGGTTTCCAGTTGATGTATGAAACAGGGACGTTACATCGTCCCTAGATACCAAGCAAGCAGGGAAGGCCAAAACCTCCCCTGCTTGGGATCAAAACCGCTCTATGTAAGGCGGCCAATTAGGCCTGTACGTACTTGCCGTCGGTGATGACGTAAGTCGTGGGCTCCTTCTGGACCTGGCCCTTATCATTCCAGGTGAGCTTGCCGGTCAGACCGTCAACGGTAATCTTGAGCATAGCCTTGGACAGCTTCTCGGCGGCCTCGGTCGGATCGGCGTCGACTCCAAGACCGGCCTCCTTGAGGGCCTCGGCCACCGCGTGCACGCCGTCGTAGGCGTCGGCGGCAAACTGGTCGGGGGTATCGCCGTACTTATCCTTATAGGCATTGACGAAGTCGGCGTTCTTCTCGTCATCGGCGGAGAACGGGGTCATGAGCAGCAGACCCTCGGCAAGAGAGGTATCGAAGCCCTCAACGCCCAGGATGCCGTCCATGCCGTCGCAGCCCATCATCTTGACGTCGTAGCCCATGTCCTTGGCGTTCTTGAGCAGGACGGACGCCGGCGTGTAGTAGATCGGCGCAAAGATCATGGTGGCGCCGGCCTGCTTGGCCTTGGTCAGCTGGTTGGTAAAGCTCGTGGCGGAGTCGTCCTTAAAGGTCTCCTCGTCGACAATCTCGAGCTTGGACTCAGCGGCCTGGGCCTTAAAGGAATCTGCGATGCCCGAAGAATAGGCGTCGCCGGAGTTATAGAACAGCACGAACTTCTCGTCCGCATACTTCTGCGCCAGGAACTTGGCAGCGTTGACACCCTGGTTGGGGTCGGTGAAGCAAACCTGGAAGACGCAATCCTTGCCGTCGGTGACGTCCTCGGAGGATGCGGACGGGGTGATCATGAACGTCTTGGGGTCGTTACCACACTCTGCGGCAACGGCAACCGACGCACCCGTGGTGGTCGGACCGACGAGGGCCTGCATGCCCCAGTCGAGCAGGGTGTTGAAGGCGTTGACGGCCTTCTCGCCATCGGCCTGGTCGTCCTCGGCCTTGCTGGCAAGCGGCAGCTCCTTGGTCGAGAAATCCTTGCAGCCAAGCTCGACGCCCTGGGTAACGGACTTGCCGTAGGACGCGTTGGCGCCGGTCAGCGGGCCGATGGTGCCGATCTTAAACGAAGCGTCGCCCGAAGCGGAACCACTGTCGCCGCCGTTGGAGGAGCAGCCAGCTAGAATGGACATCGCCCCCAGACCTGCTGCGCTCGCGATAACGCTCCTGCGATTCATAACAGGGTTCAATGACTTACCGGTGAGGCTCGACATGCGGCTCTCCTCTCAAATCTCGTCGGGTTTCGGTTGCCCGACAGGCCATCCTTCGCCGTGTTCGGCGTTCGCAAAATAGTAGACGCTTTAGTTGAGAAAAGTGGCGATTATTTCAACTTTTCTTTTGTTTTGTCCATTTATCCATATTCATGCGTATTTCTGTCGGTTTATGCAGTTTAGCCACTTTATTGCGTGAAAGTAATGTTTCCATTCTGTTACATGCGTCCCTGCCCTGATTAAAACGGCCTCACCGCTCGCGTTTTGTGCGCACCTAGGCGGCGATGTACTTGCCGTCCTGAATCACATAGGCTGTAGGTCGTATGTAGTGAGCATGTTTCCAATGTTTCCGCAGCGTTTCGGGGGTGCCGTTTGTGCGACTCCTGTTGCCTGGCGAGCACGCACCCTCTGTTCACGCTAGAATGCACTCAACCTTTAAGCGGTTAATCCATCCATGAGATGCACGAAGGAGCTATCTATGAGCGAACCCCTGCGCACCGTGAACGTCGGTCTGATCGGTCTGGGAACCGTCGGCGGCGGCGTGGCCCGTCTGATCAAGAGTCACCACGATGAGTACCTGGCAGCCTACGGCATCGACCTTAAGCTGACCCGCGCCTGCGCGCTTGCCTGGGAGCAGGCCGAGGCGGCAGGCATTGAGCGCGAGGCCTTTACGAGTGACTGGCACGACGTCGTCACCGACCCCGCCGTCGACATCGTCGTCGAGCTGATCGGCGGCGAGCATCCCGCAACCGAGATCTTCACCACTGCCTTTGAGCACGGCAAGCACGTCGTCTCTGCCAACAAGGCCCTGCTGGGCCGTCATGTCGAGACGCTCGCCGAGAAGGCGCGCGCGTGCGGCGTGCAGATTAAGTGCGAGGCCAGCTGCGGCGGTGGCATCCCCATCGTGAGCACGCTCGAGCACGACCTGGTGGGCAACAAGATCCTGACCATCGCCGGCATTCTCAACGGCACCACCAACTACATCCTGTCGCGCATGGACGCCGAGGGCGCCGATTACGCCGACGTGCTCGCCGACGCCCAGGCCAAGGGCTACGCCGAGGCCGACCCGTCCGCCGACGTCGACGGCTTCGACGCCGCCAGCAAGACGGCCATCCTCGCCTCCATCGGCTTTGGCACCCGCGTGACCACCGATGATGTGTACCAGCAGGGTATCCGTACCATCGGCGCCGAGGACATCGCCCAGGCCCGCGAGCTCGGCTACACCATTAAGCTGCTCGGCATCGCCCGCAACACCGACGCCGGCGTCGACGTCCGCGTGCATCCCACGCTGATCCCCGCCGACCACATGCTTGCCAAGGTCAACGGCGCCATGAACGCTGTCTACGTGGTAGGCGACGCCGTGGGCGAGACCATGTTCTACGGTGCCGGCGCAGGCTCCTTCCCCACCGCGAGCGCCGTCGTTGGCGATATCCTATCGCTCTCCGAGCAGATCAGCCGCGGCGTGGCTCCGCTGCCCGAAATTGAGCCCTATGGCCACAACCTCGCCTTTAAGCCCATGGACGAGCTCCAGACCAAGTACTATGTGCGCCTGAAGGTCGCCGACCGCGTGGGTGCCCTGTCCGAGACGGTCGACATCTTTGCCAGGCACAACATCTCGATCTCGCTCATCAACCAGGTCGAGGACGGCAAGTCGGGCGTCAGCGATGCCTGCTCGGTCATCTTCCTGACGCACCGCGCGCTCGAGAAGGACGTCCAGGCTGCCGCCGCCGAGCTTGCCAGCGTCGACTGCGTGGCCGAGGTCGCCAACGTCCTGCGCATCGAGGACGTCGAGGCCTGGACCGAAGGCGTCATGGCGAACTAGTCCAACAATCGCCTAGCAATACGCGCTTTGAGGGCTCCCGTCCGATGTGGGACGGGAGCCCTTTTGTCTCCTGCCCTAAGCACAACGGCAGAGCACATTTGCGCGAGCCGCTCATCGGTAACGCGGGCTACCGTTCACCGATATGCAAACGCGGCCGATTCCGGCTACCGCTACGCTGTGCTGCGTACGTCCACCCCCGAAGAATGGAGGCACCATGTTGCTCGAGGGCAAGAAAGCAATCGTCACCGGAGGCACGCGCGGTATCGGCTATGCCATCGCCTGCCGTTTTATCGAGGAGGGTGCCGCCGTCACCGTCTTTGGCTCGCGCCAGGAGACTGCCGATGCAGCCGTTGAGAAGCTGACAGCTGTCTATCCCGACGCCAAGGTCTGGGGCCGTTCCTGCGACCTCACCTCGCTCGAGGCCGTGACCGAGGCCTTTACCCAGGCTGCAGCCGACATGGGCGGTCTCGATACGGTCGTCAACAACGCCGGCATCTCCCAGCGCTCGCCCCTTTTGGACTACACGGCCGAGGAGTTCGCAAAGGTCATGAACCTTAACGTCGTCGCTGTCTTTAATGGCCACCAGGCTGCCGCCAAGATCATGACCGAAGCCGGCCACGGCGGCACCATCACTACCACAAGCTCGATGGTCGCCAAGTACGGCCAGCCCTCCGGCGTCGGTTACCCCACGTCCAAGTTTGCCGTCAACGGAATGGTCCAGTCGCTCTCGCGCGAGCTCGCCCCCATGGGTATTCGCGTCAATGCCGTCGCGCCTGGCGTAACCAAGACCGATATGGTCGCCAACCTGCCCGAAGAGGTCATCAAGCCCATCATCGCCACCATCCCGCTCGGCCGCATGGGCGAGCCCGAGGACGTCGCCAACGCCTTCGTTTTCCTAGCGAGCGACATGTCATCCTATGTCACGGGCGCCGTGCTCCCCGTCGACGGAGCCGCCCGCTCCTAAGGGGCCACAAGCCTCAGCTCCCAGCCTCAATATAGTCCAACAAAGAAGGCGCGCCGTCTGCATCAACTGCAGGCAGCGCGCCTTCTTCTGTTATGAAAGGGAAACTATGTCCCAGTATTTCGGATCAGAACGGGGCACGGTTTCCCCCAGGACCTCCTTGCGGAAACTGCGTCCCGTTTTGAACGCAGATTCTGGGAAGTGGTTTCCGCAACGGGTCTCTCGCGGAAAGCGCGTCCAACTCTGAACGCCCATTCCGGGACACCGTTTCCCAACGGCCCCTGTTTCGGAAACCACATCCCGTTTCGAGCCTTCAAAGCGTGACGCGACTCCCTTGAGAGACTATCGACTACTTACCGTCGTCGTCCTGGGCTTCATCGCGCGCGTAGAGCTCCAGCATGCGGCGGCGGTATTCGCGCACGGCGAGCTTGGCGCGCTCCAGGCGGCGGCGCTCACGCGGAGTCAGCTTGGACGGGTCGATCTCGTCGCCATAGGTCTTCTCGGCCAGCAAATGAGCGGCGTCCACGATACGGGCATCGATGTGCCCGTTTGCCGCCTCGGTCGAGAGGCGGTCGGCAATGGAATCAAGGGTAGGTATGCCGTCGAGCGAACGCCCATGGCCATGCGAGGTCAAAAGCTCGTGCTCGCGTGCGAGCAGGCTCGCCAAATCGTGATGGGCGCGCAAGATGTCAAGCGCATCGGATGGATGCTCGGCAACCTCTGCCACGGCGGCGACCGGTGCGGCGTCGACCACGCGGTAGAAGAGCTGCGCGAGCAGCGGCATCAAGAACACCGTGATGGCACCGGCGGCAACCATAACCGACGCAATATCTTGCGACAGCGCGCCCGCGTTGACGGCAACGCTCGTCACGGCAACGATGATCGGAAGCGCCGTGGTGCAGTACAGGGCCACGGTAATGCGGCCATACGCCGACACATCGCGCGTCGCAGGACAAATGCCCATAGAGACGAGGATGGGCACGGCACGAATAATCAGCAACGCCACGATAAAGCCCGCGAGCAAGCCCGGGCGCGACGCCACGGCCGTCAGGTCGATCTTTGCGCCCGATACGGTAAAGAACACCGGAATCAAAAAGCCGTAGGCCAGGCCGTCGAGCTTGGTCTCGAGCGTATGGTTGCCCTCGGGGATGATATAGCGCAGGACAAAGCCGGCGGCAAAAGAACCCAACACGATGTCGAGATCAAAGACGGCAGAGAACGCCACGAGCGTGACCAGGATGAGCACCGTCAGGCGCACGAAGGTCTGCGACGTGGTGTCGGCGCGTTCCTCGATAAACGCAAAGAAGCGGCTGCCGACGCGCTTGGAGCGGCTTGGGACCACGGCCAGCAACACGCAAACCACCGCAAACAAGCCAAGGATTACGAGCGTTTGGATGCCAGTGCGGGCAGACAGCAGCACCGACATGGCGAGCACGGGACCGAGCTCGCCCCAAGTGCCATACGCGAGAATCGAGTCGCCCACACGCGTGCCGGTGAGCGAGCGCTCGCGCATGATGGGCACGAGCGTGCCGAGCGCCGTAGAAGTGAGGGCGAGCGTCACGGCGATACCGTCGAAATGACTGACCGAGAACCACGGGGTAAAGCGCACGGCAAGCCAGGCGATACCAAACGTGACGACCCACGTCGCCAAGCCGTAGCGCCCCTCGACGCCCGTGATGCTCTTGGGGTCGATCTCAAAGCCGGCAAGCAGGAACAAAAAGGCCAGGCCCAGCTCGGACACAAGCGAGACCTCGGCATCTATATGGATGACGCCGAGCATATGCGGGCCCAGCACCGCGCCGAAGACGAGCAAAAAGACCGTTTCTGGAATGGGTTTTCCAGGAATCGCCGAGGCGATGAAGGGGCTTGCAAAGGCCACGAGCGCGATGATGGCGAGCGAAACAAATGCCATGTGATGCCTTTCTCTTGTTTGCGCTTCACTGTAGCACCCTCGCCGTCCTCAACGCGCCGCGAGCTGTCGTATCATAGTGAGGTTTACAAACATGTGGCTCAAGGCGACCGCGAGGCTTGCCCCGTAAACCGACCGCTGCCGCATACCGTACCGTACGCCCAACCGATCAGGAAGGCAGGAACCAATGGTCTCTCGTATCTACGTGGAGAAGAAACCCGGGTTCGACGTCGAGGCTCAGCAGCTCAAGGGCGAGCTGACCGAAATTCTCGGCATCAAGGGCATCGAGGCCCTGAGGATCATCAACCGCTACGACGTCGAGGGCATCGACGAGGAGCTTTTCCGCTCCTGCGTGCCGACCGTCTTTAGCGAGCCCCAGGTCGATGTGACCTACGACGAGCTCCCCGCAAGCGATGGCGCCGTCTTTGCCGTCGAATTCCTGCCTGGCCAGTTTGACCAGCGCGCCGACTCCGCCAGCGAGTGCGTGCAGCTCATCAGCCAGGGCGAGCGCCCCGCCGTGCGCTCCGCCAAGGTCTATATGATCTCGGGCGCTCTGGACGAAGCCGCCATCGAGGCCATCAAGCACTACGTGGTGAACCCCGTCGAGGCGCGCATCGCCTCGCTCGACCTGCCCGAGACGCTGTACATGGAGACTCCCGAGCCCCAGCCCGTCGAGGTGCTCGACGGCTTCCGCGAGCTCGACGAGGCCGGCCTTGCCGCCTTTATTTCCGATCGCGGCCTTGCCATGGACGAAGCGGATATCGCCTTCTGCCAGCAGTACTTCCGCGATGAGGATCGCGACCCCACCATCACCGAAATCCGCGTGATCGACACCTACTGGTCCGACCACTGCCGCCACACCACCTTCGGCACCGTCCTGGACGACGTGACGATCGATGATGCCGTGGTGCAGCAGGCCTTCGACCGATATATGGCTGTCTCTTATACACATCTGACGCTGCCGACGACTTAATAGGTGTA
>CABSYS010000026.1:0-10878 GCA_902482045.1 uncultured Collinsella sp. | reverse complement strand
TGCGCATGTCTCGTGGGCTCGGAGATGTGTATAAGAGACAGATCGACGACCCACTCAAAGGTATGCTCGGCCTTGTCGAGGACCTCGCCGCAGCGGCAGATATGCCAGTGGTTCTTGGCGTCGTGTGCCCAGCCGGAGCCATCGGGCTCGTGCTTGAGGATACCCCCGACCGTCACATTCACGTCGCCCTCGACATCCTTGAGCTCATAGGTGCCCTTGGCGGAAAGCTTAACGGACGTGCCGTTGACCTTGACGGCGTAGTCCTTACCCGCAAAATACGCGCTGTCGATGCTCATGGTGAGCGTTGCAGTCCCGTGCCAGTCGAGCTCGGTTGCCGTCGCGGTGAGCGAGTAGCCCTCCTGGGTAGCCGGCAGCGCGACGACCAGCTTGCGACCGGCGACCACGGTGACCTTGGTGGCAGGCGAGGCATCATGGTTGGCCTTGGCCTGGTAGCGCACCTCGTACACGCCGGCGGCGAGATCCTTGAGCTCGGTCACGTCCTTGCCCACGGCCTGGAACTCAGCAGCACTCTTGGCGCGCCACTCCATCGTCGCATCGACGCCCACGATCTTGCCGTCACGCTTGCCACTCACGGTCTCGGCCTCGGCCTGGACCTTCGGCGCATCCTGAGCGGCGTTCTTGATGAAGAACTCGCACGTCAGGCCCTCGGTCGGCAGCGCATAGTTGCCAGCGGCCTTGCCCGTCAGCGCACTGAGGGTCGCCGTGTAAGAAGTGCCAGCCTCGACCTGGGAGCCCACGACGGTCGCGCCAAGGTCATCCTTGCCGATGACGTTGCCGAGCGTTGCCTCGGGGCAGTGCTCCTCGCCGTCGTAAACAAACTCGCTGGTGCCCCACGTCACGGTGAGCAGACGCTGGTTGATGGTGAACGTGCCATCGACGAACGTGATGCTGTAGTTGGGGTTGGCGCCTTCGGACTGCGCTGCCGTCACGGCGTAGCCGTCCTTGCGCACGGCCTCGCCGACCTTGCGAGAGACGGTGATGCCCTGGAGGCTCTCGCCCTCGACAAGCTCGCCGGATGTGATCGCCCACGTAAACACGGGGTCGGCCTCACCGTAGGTCTTGGAGGCGTCCTGGGCGGCGACCGTAATCGCGCACGGCTTGACCTCGAGAGTCACCTTACCCTCGGCCTTCACGCCGTCGATCGTCACCTTATAGGAAACAGTCAGTGTGCCGACGTCCTTGATCTTGGGGGCCTCGGGAGACCAGTTCTTGCCATCGGTGCTGTACTGGGCCGTTGCGCCCTCGGGCAGCCTCGTCGCATCGACCGTGTGATACGCACCGTTGTACTCGCCGGAGTAGCCAACGATAGCGACAGCCGGAATCTCGACTGCAGGCAACGCATGTCCACAGACCGAGCACTGCTGATGTTTGGAGCCCACCTCGGTTGCCGTGGGCGCCTTGTCGATGACCCACTCAAAGGCGTGCGCAGCCTCGTCTATCTTCTCGCCGCAGGTGCACTTATGCCAGTGCGTGCTGTCGTTGGAGAGCCACTCATCGTTCACGGCCTCGTGTTTGCGCACGCCTTCGACGGTGACGACGAGGTCGCTCTCGGCGTTCTGAACAGTGAACTCGCCACGCGCGTCGGGCGTCACAACGGCATTGTTGACCTTGACGGCGTAAGAGTCGTTGTCAGTAAAGTAGCCGCTCTCGATGCCGACCGTGAGGGTGGTTGATCCGTGCCAGTCAAGCTCGTCCGGGCTCGCCGTAATCGTATAGCCGACCTGCTTGGCAGGCAGCGTCACGACGAACTTGCCGCCAGCGTTAACGGTAACCTCGGTGGCGGAGGAGGCATCGTGGTCACTATCGGCGCGGTAGCGCACCTCATACGTGCCGACAGCGCGGCCCGTAATCTCAGTCACGCCATCGGGCACGCCCTGATACTCGCCAGATCCCTTGGCGCGCCACTCCATCTTCGCGTCGACACCCGTGATCTTACCGTCGGACTTGCCACTCACAGTCTCGGCTGTGGCCTGGACCTTCGGCGCGCCCTGGGGCGCCTTCTTGATGGAGAACTCGCACGTCAGGCCTTCGGCGGGAAGCTTGTAGTTACCCGCGTCGTCGCCCGTCAGCTCGGTGATTTTCGCCGTGTAGGTGCCGGCCTTGACCTTGGCGCCGTCGACGTACGCGGAGACATCGTCACCTTCGATGACATTGTGGAGTTTCGCTTGGGGGCAGTGCTTCTCGCCGTCGTAGGTGAACTCAGTAGCGGTGTCCCACGTTACGGAAAGCTCGCGCTTGTCGATCGTAAAGGTGCCATCCTTGAATGTGATCTTGTAATTGAAGTTGGCGCCCTCAGGCTGCGTCAGGTGCAGAGCATAGCCACCGTCGCGCACGGCGTCGCAATCTTCGCGCTCAATCTCAATGCCCTGAAGACTCTCGCCCTCGACGAGCTTGCCAGAAGCGACGTCATACGCAAACTTGGGGTCGTTCTCACCGTAGGTCTTGGAGGCGTCCTGCGCCGTGACCGTTATCGCGCACGGCTTGACCTCAAGCGTCACCTTACCGTCAACCGCCGCGCCATCAATCGTGACGCGATAGTCGACCGTCACACTGCCGGCGTCCTTGATGCTGGGCGCAACGCTCGTCCAGCCGCCGTCAGCAGCCTTGTATTCAACGACGGAACCTTCGGGCAGCGCCGAGGCGTCGACAGAGTGGTCCTTGCCGTCATATTTGCCCGAATAGCCCTTAACAGCCAGGGCCGGAATCTCTACCGCACCCGACTCATGGCCGCACACGGAGCACGTTCCATGTTTGGAGCCGGTCTCGGTAACCGTCGGCTGCTTGTCGATCGTCCATTTATACACATGCTCGGCGTACATCTTAATTGTGATGGTCTCTTTATTGCCGGCAGTGTCCGTAGCCACGATTACATGCTCAGTACCGGCATCGCCTTCAGCGGCCTTAACCGTGTACTTTCCGTCCTTGCCAGCCTTGAGCTCCTTGCCGTTATCGGTAACCGTCACCGTCTCGTCGCGGTCATCGAACACGTCAAACGAAACGCTCTCGCAGTAGGCCTTATCTACCCAGAGGTCATAAATGGTGGGGGCGTAAGTATCCACGTAGGTATAACGTTCTTCATCCCACCTGCCGTTGCAAACCCTGCAGACCTTTTGACGAACACCATCGGCCTCAGGCGTGGCGGGCGTAACGATCTCATATTTCCACCTGCAGGGCTGGCGCTCCTGAGCCTTCTTGCAATACTTGCAGACCTTAACGTGGCTACCTTCGCCATTCGGCTTCCAAGCTGCATTGTCAGCAACGGCATGAGGACCCTGCTCGATCTTGACCTCGGCATCGGGCGACGCATTGTGGTTGTTATCCTCGGCATAGCGAACGTAGTACGTTCCCGACTTCGCAAGACCGGTCAGTTTATCGTCAGACGTTATCTTCTGGTAGTCTTTGCTGAATTCGTGGCGGTATTCCATTTTCTTGGTCACGCCCGAGATGGAGCCGTCCTTGCTGCTGCACGTGGTCCAATTATTGCCCACGAGCCCAGCCGGCGCTTCCTGGTCTGCCTTGGAAATCTTCACGGTCGCTTGGCCCGTAACGGTCAGGTAGTCGGAAGCCGTCACACGGTAACGGGTCGTGTACTCGGCCGCATTGCGATAGGTCGGCTTTTTCGTCGTCCAATCGCCACCCTCTTCGCAGTACTCGATCTTCATATCCGCCGGCTGGGGGTCATTCTTGACGTTGACCGTAATGCCGTGCTCTTTGCCGTCATAGGCGCCCTCAAAGCCAGTGACCTCAAGGTCAAAGCGCGAAACATCAACGATCTCCCACTTGAACGTCAGAACACTTGTGGTGCCGCCATCGGTCGTGAAGTTGCCCTTACCGATGACAATGCACTCGTATTGCCCTGGCTCGGTCTGCTTCAGTCCGGATTCACTTCGAGCGCTGAGCTCGTAATCCTTGTCCTCAACGAGATCGACCCACTCACCGGCACCGTTTTTGAACTTTGCACTTTCGACGACAGGCTGATGCTCCTTGCCGTCATAGGCATACTTGCCCGCGCCCTTGCCGCCGTCTTTAAGGGTGAACTGGTAGGATTGACCCCTAACCAGGCGACGCGGCGAAATCTCAAAGGCCTTCTTGCCCTCGAGCGTCTGACCAGAAGCAGTCTTAAAGCTCGTGACGACATAGTAGTAGCCAGCGTCCGCCGGAGCATCCTTGAGCTTGGTGCCGTTTTTATATGCCTCGGCGTCCGCCTGGGACTTGCACTGATACCACGTGAATTCATCGCTGGCCGTCACGCCCATCTGCTCTAGATTCCACGCGCCGTCCTTATTCAAAGCAATCTTTACCGGGCAACCGTCATAGACAAGTTCGGTGCTCTGAGAGCTCGTTGCCTTGGACATGGAGAGCTCATACGTGGCCCTCAGGTACTTTTTGGGCTCACCGCTCTCGTCCTTGCCATATTCGCACTCGCTGTTGCGAAACGGGCCCACGCACGAAGCGCGAACGCCCAAACCGTCAGCCTCAACGTTCCACTTGTGCTGGTGGATGGTCTCGCGGAAGGTGAGGTCGCCGTTAAGGTTCACGACCTCGTACTTGTCGGAGTTGTCGTCGTTCTCGGACGAGCCGTCTGGCACAACGCCTTCGATCTTGTTGGATTCGCAGGTGCCAAGGACACGCGACTTTACGCCATTACTGTCCGCAGTCTCCTCAATCGAGATCCAAACATTGTCTCCAAAGCCTCCGCGTACGGAGAAGTCAGACGCGATATTCAGCGCCGGGACGTTGGCATCGACACTCTTTTTCTTCGGGACATACAGGCTCTTGGCGGTTCCCGTAGCCTTATCAGCTTCAGTGTACTTGTCGCCATAATTAGTATCGTCGGCGTGGCTGTTCTTCCAGTAGCTCGCGATTTCCGGCGATCCGTTAAGGGTAAGGGTTCCGGCAGCGTATACCACGCACGTATTGCCGCGCGCGCCATAGCGAGAAATTTCGCCGCCGTTTATGTTGCAGCGAGCGCTTCGTGCAACATTAAGGGCATCGACTGTCAAAGTGTTGTCGGCCGAGCTCGAACGCGTGCTGTGGAAGTTGCTCATCTTGCAGTCGTTGAGGTTGACCGTAGCGTTGGTGACGCCCATCACGCCTGCGACAGCATAGGTATTAAGGACAGAAGAATTAGCAAAATAACGAGCCGCTTCGACTGAGCTGTAACTATTGTTCGTCTGCCTGACGCCCACGTTCTCCCCATTGCTGCCAGTGAAGCTGCAATTGTTGAACGTCGCCGTCAATTTTGCGACAGCGCTTCCGTCTTTGGGCATCTTGAAGCTGCTGTTGCCATCGACGGAAACAGCACCATTGAAGTCTCCAGACGTATCGTAGAACACACAGTCGGTAAAAGTCGCCGCGAAGGAGTTGGTATTGCCGCCAGTCGTATCCCTGCCCTCACGGAAGAGATGTACAGGAACGGCATACTCTTGGGCGTTGCCCGCCACTGCGCCCGATTTGCCAACATAGCCTTGGATCTTCATTTTTTCGAACTTGGCGGTTAACTTGCCCTCGGTGCTACCCAGGGAAATCGCAGGTACCTTTTGCTCGTACTTGCTGCCATACGAGAGAATGAAATTCTGCGAGCCGTCGCCAACCCCCAGGCCAACCGAGATGTCGCCCGATGCCTTTTTGTAGCCACCGCTGTAATAGCGGTCGGTCAAAAAGCCGCTTACGGACTCAAATTGCTTTTGGTTTCTATGGAAGCTGACGCACGGATTGTTGACACCGATGAACTCGATATTGCTACCCTGTTTGATGTTGAACAGCCATCGAGTTTGCTCAACCCGCCAGTTAGTCTTACCGTTCACGTAGACCGTACCATCGATGTAGATCCTCACAGGATTAATCCGAGACGCATCCGGCGCGTCGATGGTGTAACCCGAAGATGGCGTGACCTCACCCTCAGCCGTCTTAAGTACGTAACTGCCCGGCTCGGTGATTTGGACGGGTTCGTTGTTGGCCTGCTTAAGCGACAGCACCTCCGCCCTCACCCCGTCGGGCATAACCTGCGTCTCGGCGTTTGCCACGGCCGGCGTCGCCACGAGCGCGCATGCCACGGTTGCGATACCCAGCAGACGCATCAACGCAGCGCGCATCCCCATCTTCTTCTCCTTCATCGTTCAGCTCCCTTACCCCTATGCTTTCGCGATGTCCGATATCGCTTGGCGCGGCCGGCATGGTCCCTCGCCAGCCGCCAGCTCAAATTGACATATATATCCACCTGGTATTGTGCAACCGCATGTTTTGACACCCTGCCGCTCGGCGCGAGTTGCGTACCGTGGGGCGCAAACGGAACGCACCCCCGCGGGTGGCGCGTGCACGATGTGGCAAAATCGAGGTACTAAGGGGGCCCAATATGCTCAAAATCATCGCCTGCGACGACGACGTCGCCTTTCTAGATAACCTGCACCGCATGATCAACCGCTGGTCGGCCGAGACGGGTACGGCGGTCGATGTTGCACTCGTCACGCGCGGCGAGGACCTGCTGGCACGCCATGCCGCATCGCGCGCCGACATTATCATGCTCGACATGATCATGCCGCTCGTCAACGGCATGGACACCGCCCGCGAGCTGCGTCAATCCGATACCGCAGTGCACTTGGTATTTCTGACCTCATCGCCCGAGTTCGCACTTGAGTCCTACGAGGTCCGCGCCTTCGACTACCTGCTCAAACCCGTGACCTACGAGCGCTTGGCGCAACTGCTCGACGAGCTGTCGAGCCTGCGTCCGGCTGCAATCGACGAGCTCGTCATCAAGACGTCCTTTGGCTACCACGCCCTGCGCCTATCCGATATCGAATATGCCGAGGCTCGCAACAAGCACGTGGTCTTCCACCTGCGCGACGGCCGCGATATCGAGGCGCTCGAGCCGTTCCGCAGCATCGAGGACCGACTGGCCCAAAACGCGACCTTCTTTAAGTGCCACCGCAGCTACCAGGTCAATCTGCGCAACATCGACCACTTTAACCGCACGGAAATCGTCATGCGCTCGGGCGCGTGCATACCGCTCGCGCGCAGCTGCAAGCAGGGATTCCAAGACGCCTACTTTGCGGCGCGGTTCGAGGGCGGGAGACGCTGATGCTTTCCTCGGCAGAACTGGTACTTTGGGCAATCCACCATGCGACGACGTTGCTCTTTGGCGTCTTTGCCTCGGCGGCGCTGTGCGGTGTCGAGATCAACGGCCGCCATTCGCTCGAGCTGGTGGGGGTCGGCGCCGTAACCGGATGTGCATTCGGCCTCGCCAATGCCGTCGGTGGTGAGCTGTTTGCCCGACAGGCCTATCCGCTCGTCGTGCATCTGCCGCTTGTCGTCTACTTGTGCGTACGCTATCGCCTGAGTCCGTTGCTCGCCATCCTGGGCGTTACCAGTGCATACCTGAGCTGCCAGTTTAGCAACTGGATGGGCATCGCCGCATTCGCCGCCACCGATTCGCAGGTCGCGTACTACGCGGCGCGCATCATCACCACGCTCGGCGTCTTTGCCGTCTTGTTGCATTGGGCAAGCGACATTGGCCCCCACCTGGCGATCAAAAGCCCCACCGAGCTGGAGATTCTGCTCATCCTGCCACTCGTCTACTACATCTTCGACTACGCCACCAACGTCTATACCACGCTCTTCCACTCGGGCTCGGTGGTAACCGTTGAGTTTTTGGCGTTCGCCCTCTGCGCCTTCTACCTTATGTTTCTTGCCGTCTACCTTCGCGAATACGAGGCAAAGGAAATCGCCGAGCGCGAGCGCTGGATGCTCGCGACCCGCGACAGCGCGGCCATCAAAGAGCTCGAAGCCTGGCGCCAGTCCGGACGCGAGCTCTCGGTTCTCCGTCACGACATGCGCCACTACCTGCGCGGTCTAGCGGCCCTGATCGAAGAGGGTCACACCGATGAGGCGCTCGAGCGCATCGACGCGCTCTGCGAGACCAACGACCGCACCGCCGTGCGCCGCTACTGCGCCAACGAAACGGTCAACATTGCGCTCTCGTCGCTTTCCGCGGACATCAACGCGCACGGCATCACCGCCGACCTGCGCGCCGCCGTGCCCGAAACCGTCCACGTGGGCGATGTCGATCTGTTCAGTGTGGTATCGAACGCCCTGGACAATGCCATCGCCGCGGCGAGCGCCGCCCCCGAAGGCAAGCGGTTTGTCGACCTGGACCTTCGCTACGAAGACGGTCAGCTTCTATTGCTGGTTTCCAACACGTTTGGCCGTGCGCCGCACATGGTCGACGGCATGCCCGTGGCTCAGCACACTGGGCACGGCTTTGGCACCAAGAGCATTAAGCTTGCCGTCGAGCGCATGAACGGCAACTGCCAGTTCCGCATTAACGGCGACCGGTTTGAGCTGCGCGCCGTGATGTAGGGGCTGCCGCCAGCCTCGCTACAGCGGTGCAGCCGCCGGGGTCAGCTGCTTAATGTAGGCCCACATGCGCTGCTTGGCGGCCTTGTCGGTGAGCGCCGCCTCAAAACCGTCGAGCGCCAGCACGCGGCGCCCCTGCACATGGGCGACTAGGCCGGGCTTGAGCATGGCGGTGTCAAAATCATCAATTGCCACAAGCATATCGGCATAGGTCTCGCGCATGACATCGGCCGCACTGTTGTCCAGCAGCAGCACCGCCTCGGGGTCCAAGGTCTCCAGCGCCTCGCGGAACAGGTCGCACGTCAGGGCCTCGCCCGGCGCGACCGCTCCGTCGCCCGCGCCGGCGACGCTTGCCAGCACGCAAAAATCCTCGGGGGCATATCCAATGGCGCCGAGCGCCTTGCGCAACGCGGCGCCATCCGCGCCGGCAGCCAGCTCGCCGCCCGAGCACTCGGCTTCATCCAAATCGCCTTTGACCAGCACAATCGGCGAGCATGCGTTGCCCGCGATACGCACGCCACGGCCCGCGAGCGATGCGAGCTCCTGCTCGGTCGCCTGAGCGATGGCTTCTTTTTTCTGGCTTTGTGACGTGGGCATGCACTCTCCAATCATTTGCGTGCCCACCATTATATAAAAGAGCCGCCCGCGAGTGGTTGCTTTACGAGCCGCTGGGTATAAGCACGGTCGTACTGAGTTTTACGCGGCCGAGCCGCGTCGCATTATGGAGGTCACCATGGCTGACATCAAGCAGATTACCCCCGAGAACTTCGACGCTGTCGTCAACGATAGCCTGCCCGTACTGGTTGATTTTTGGGCCCCGTGGTGCGGCCCCTGCCGCTCGCTCTCGCCCATCGTAGACGAGGTTGCCGACGAACTGGCCGGCAAGCTGGCTGTGGCCAAGTGCAACGTCGACGACAACCAGGACCTGGCCATGAAGTTTGGCGTCATGAGCATCCCCACGCTGATCGTCTTTAAGAACGGCGAGGAGGTCGACCGCTCGGTCGGCGCCTTACCCAAGGCAAGGCTTCAGGCACTGCTGGAGAAACATCTGTAATACGCTTGTTACTTGTCTGCCGTCCATGAGCGGTTTCGCACCGCTCGCCGGAGTGCCAAACGCAAGGCATGCGACCACGGATAGTATGGTAGACACAAACAGCCCCCAGTGAACGGGTGCGGGTCAGACGGACTCGCGCCCGTTTTCTTATGCGGCGGCGCCCAAGGCGGGCGTAGTAGAATCTGAACCACCATTTCGCCCCGCACAAAAGGAGATTCCCATGCATGACGTCGGAATGAACATGAGCCAGCTTGCCATGAGCGTCAAGCAGGTCGACGACACCATTGAGCTCGCTCACGAGTGGAGCCATCAGCTGCTGCATGCGACCGAGAATTTTGACATGGAGCGCATCGGCGCCAAGCTCGAGGCCGCCATGGCCGCGCTCCACGAGGCGCATGACGCGCTCGAGGGCTACGAGGAAGCCATCGAGGCCGACCACAACTCCGTCGGCTCCGTGAAGCTGGTGTAAGGTGGCCGAACACGAGCACTGCTGCGGGTACGAGCACGAGCATCCGCACGGGGCGGACGGTGACGCAGGCTGCCACTGTAGTGGCTCCGGCTCCGAGCTGGTCCGTTTTTCGGTTACCGCACCCGACGACCTGCTGCGCCGCTTTGACGAGCAGATCGCGCGCCGCGGCGACGTGGCCAACCGCTCCGAGGCCGTGCGCGATTTGATTCGCGCCTCGATCGCCAAAGAGCAGATGCGCACGCCCGATGAGCACGTTATCGGGTCGCTCACCATGATCTACGACCATCACACCGGCGACCTGACGCGCCGTCTGGACGAAGTGCAGCACGACTACACCGACGAGATCGTATCGACCATGCACGTGCATCTGGATCACCACAACTGCTTGGAGATTCTGGCGCTCAAGGGTCGCGGCGAGCGCGTCTACGAACTAGCCGACCGTCTGCTGGGCCTGCGCGGCGTTAAGCACGGCGAGCTCACCTGCGCCGCCACCAAGCAGAGCCTGGGGCTGTAACAGCACACATTTCAACGAAGGAGGGTCGCATGCGACATGCGCATATCCATGTAACGGGCATTGTGCAGGGCGTTGGCATGCGACCGTTTGTGTATCGCGAGGCCATGGCACATGGCATTTGTGGATGGGTGCTCAATGCGGGCGACGGCGTGCATATCGAGGCGCACGCTCCGGCCGATGCGCTCGATGCTTTTGTTGCCGCGCTTTCTGAGCATGCGCCTGCGGCAGCCCGCGTAGAGCATGTCGAGGTTGTGGACTTGGCAGCCAACGGTTGGGATGCCGCCAACGAACAGGGCTTTCGCATCGTAGCATCGCAGGACCAGACCGCGCACACGACGCTCGTCTCGCCCGATATCGCCACCTGCAACGATTGCTTGCGCGAATTGTTCGATCCCGCCGACCGACGCTATCACTACCCCTTTATCACTGTCTCTTATACACATCTCCGAGCCCACGAGACATGCGCAG
>CABSYS010000025.1:0-11156 GCA_902482045.1 uncultured Collinsella sp. | reverse complement strand
TGGGCTCGGAGATGTGTATAAGAGACAGCGAGTTGCTTGTCAACACGATCCCTAAGGTGCAGTTCACGCTCATTTGTGCCGATGAGCATGTCGACGGCATTGTCGAGATTATCTGCAACGCTGCTCGCACCGGAGCCGTCGGCGACGGCAAGATCTGGGTCGAGCCGGTCGAGGAAGTTATCCGTATCCGCACCGGCGAACACGGCCCCGCCGCGGTGTAGGACAATCTTTCGCCTGACGGGCGTGCCTCTCTTGGGGCACGCCCGTTCTCGTCTACAATATCGTGCAGACGAAGGAGAGGCATGCCCATGATCAAGATGTTTGCGAGTGACTTAGACGGAACGCTGCTGAACGCCCTGCACGAGGCGGATGGGACCATCCGCCGTGCCATTCGCGAGCTGACCGAAGCTGGCCTGCATGTGGTTCCCGCGACCGGACGCTCGACGCTGCCGATCGGCGAGCATGGCTTTACGGGCCTGGCGCTTGACGCCTGCTGCTCCAATGGATCCATCGTGCGCGACAGTCATGGCGAGGTGCTCAAAACCTGGACCATTGACCCGCAGATCACCGAGGAACTGCTCAAGGAGTTTCCGGACATTTGCTTTGATTGCTCCACGCCCGATGGCATGTTCTCGAGCGGCTCGTTCGAGATGCATCAGGCGGGCTTTAAAAAGGACAGCCCTATCAAGCGTATCGTGATGCGTGGCATGCGTGCACGTGGCGGGTATCACGAGGAACAATATTTCGACCAATCGATCGGTGACATTCTGCGCCACGATGTGTGCAAGATCAACTGCCGCGTGACCTCGCCCGAGCTGGAGCGCGACCTTAAGGCGTATTTGGTCGAGCGCTCGGACCGCGTGGTCAACGCGCCGTTTGACCCGGTGATGTTTGAGATTACGGACGTAGCGTGCAACAAGGGCGAGAGCGTGGCCTGGCTGGCGGGTTACTACGGTATTGCCGAGGACGAGGTCGCGGTCTACGGCGACGGCGGCAACGACATTGCCATGCTCAAGCGTTTCCGCCACAGCTACGCGACCAAAAACGCAAGCGATGCAGCCAAGGCCGCCGCGAGCGCGACCATCGGCAGCTGCATGGTCCACACCGTCCCCAAACACATGCTCGCCACCATGCGCAAGCAAAACTCCCGCACCGTCATCGAATAATGTGACAAAGGGACAGCCCCTCTGTCACATGGGAGATGCCGGCTTTTGGCGTATAGGACTGTCTCGCTTTCGCCACCAACAAATTTCGAGTTATTCGGCCTGTCGGAGGTCGTTAAATGGCTAAAGATGCCCTCTCGGGAACATTCATACCTCTAATGGTGTTTGATTCGGTGTCGTAAGTGCGCAAATGGGCATGTATGCGCTCAAATAAGGACAAAAACCCTCAGATAATCCCGGCGGTGCATTTATACAGAACTAGCAGCGTGGCCGAATAACTCGAAAAATGTAGGTGGCAGTTCGGCGACAAGCTCGGGCACGGCAAAGGAACTGTTCCTTCGCCGTGCCCGAGCTACGATCTTCTGAAATACGAACAAATATTCGTATATATAACTAAGTTTTGATAGAATCGGTATCGTTGGCGGCAGTTCCATGTGCCGGGCAACGCCCTCCATCTGATGGGAGGTGATGCCCATGACCGATTTGATTGATTTCGTGAGACTTCTGACCGCTTTGGTCTCGTTCTTCACGGCGCTTGTCGGCCTTTCCGAGGCACTCAAGCAGCGTTCGAAGCGCAACAGAAGGGGTCGCCGCCGCTAAGGCGTTGACCCCCTAATGCAAACAACGGCGCTGCCCAGCTTTGCAGAACTTGGGCTGCCGTCGACATTATTCTACCCACGAATGACATTTTGGACAATCGGTAATGCCGCTCCAAAAGCCAGGTGGGTTGTGACAAAGGGACTGTCCCTTTGTCACATCCAAAATATTGCCTTTACGTGTTGATGCACACGGTGTGCAATAATACTCGCACTGTGCAATAGCGCACAGGTTGAGTAACAAGGAGGACGCTTGTCCCAGCTCGAGAAATGCGATCGCCGGTCCCTTCGCTCGCAGCGTGCCCTTCGCCAGGCACTTGCCAGCGAGCTTGCCGAAAGCGGCGACCTTTCGCGCATTAATGTCGCGTCGCTCACCGAGCGCGCCGGCCTTACGCGCCGCACGTTCTATTCGCACTACCGCGATATTCCCGACTTTATCAATCAAATCGAGGATGGCTTGCTGGCCGAGATCCGTGAGCGCATTGAGCTCATCACCGCAGCTCAGCTGCCCGACCTCTATCACAACATCGATGAGCTCGAGCCGGCGCCCGGTTCGGTTGAGCTGCTGCGTTATCTTGCGGCCAATCGCGACTTAATCGGTGCGCTGCTGGGTCCGGGCGGCGACCAGGCCTTCATTAAAAGGATCATCGACACCGCTCGTGAGGCCGTGGTGCCGCGTGCGCAGACGGGCATTTTGGGCCTGGCGCTGGGCACGTTCTTTGACTACTACGTCACCTACGTCGTGAGCGCCGAGGTCGGCATGATTCAGCGCTGGTTTGAGCGTGGGCTCACCGAATCGCCCGAGGCCATGGCGCGCATTATGACGGTGCTCGCTTTTGTGCGCCCTGGTGACCTGTATGGCCAACCCATCGATATCAACGTGCCGGAATACGGCATGAAGCTATTGAACCTGCAGCTCGAGGACGCGGCCGACACCGCCGCAACCGTCGAGTCCAACAACTAAGAGGAGAGACAATGAGCAAACTCGTCGAGGGCATCAAGGACCGCATGGTCGCTGCTGCACGCGAGGCCGCGCCCGCCGTGGTGGACGCCGCGCAGAAGGCCGCGACCGCAGCTGCCGAGAAAGTTGCCGAGGCAGTTGCCGATGCCAAGAACGCGGCAGGGGAGACGTCCGTCGCTAGCGAGCCCGCCACCGCCACCGAGCCCGTAGCCGCCGGCCAGGCCCCCGAAGGCGCGATCTTCAACCCCGAGAACGCCCGCGGCAACCTGCACCTGGGCATCGACGTGGGCTCCACCACCGTTAAACTTGCCGTCCTCAACGACGACAACCAGATCGTCTACGCCAAGTACCAGCGCCACCACACCGACGTCCGCGCCTGCGCCCGCGACCTGTTCGAGGGCGCTGCGACCGTGCTGCCGACGGCCCAGATGACCTGCGCCATTACCGGCTCGGGCGGCCTGCTGCTGTCCCAGTGGCTCGACCTGGAGTTTGTCCAGGAGGTCATCGCCAGCAAGCGCGCCGTCGAGACCCTCATCCCAGCCACCGATGTCGCCATCGAGCTGGGCGGCGAGGACGCCAAGATCATCTATTTCGACAACGGCATCGAGCAGCGCATGAACGGCACCTGCGCCGGCGGCACGGGCGCGTTCATCGACCAGATGGCAACCCTGCTGCACACCGATGCCAGCGGCCTCAACGAGCTCGCGGCCAACGCCACCACCATCTATCCCATCGCCAGCCGCTGCGGCGTCTTTGCCAAGACCGACGTGCAGCCGCTGCTCAACGAGGGCGCCCGCCCCGAGGACGTGGCTGCCTCCATCTTCCAGGCCGTCGTGACCCAGACCATCTCGGGCCTGGCATGTGGCCGTCCCATCCGCGGCAACGTCGCCTTCCTGGGCGGCCCGCTGCAGTATCTCTCCGAGCTGCGCCACCGCTTCTACCTCACGCTCAACCTGAATGAGGAGCACCGTATCGTGCCCCAAAATGCCCACCTGTTTGTGGCGAGCGGCGCCGCCATGGCGCACGAGTCCAACAAGCTCAGCACGTTCCCGCAGCTCATCGAGGCCATCGATGCCCTGGGTGACACGCAGGGTGCCGAGGTCGAGCGTCTGGATCCGCTCTTTGCCACCGACGAGGACTTTGCCGAGTTCAAGACCCGCCACGACACCGAGGTCGTCCCCAAAGGCAAGCTCGACGGCTACACCGGCCGCGTGTTCATCGGCATCGACGCCGGCTCCACCACCATGAAGGCCGCGCTCGTGGGCGAGGACGGCCAGCTGTTGCACACCTGGTACGGTAACAACAACGGCGACATCCTGGGCACGGCCAAGGTCATCATGGCCGATTTCTACAACCACATTCCCGCCGGCTGCACCATTGGCCACGTGACCACCACGGGCTACGGCGAGGCATTGCTCATCGAGGCCCTCAAGGCCGACTCCGGCGAGATCGAGACCGTCGCGCACCTGCGCGGCGCCAAGGCGTTCCTGCCCGGCGTCGAGTTCATTCTGGACATCGGCGGCCAGGACATGAAGTGCCTACGCGTCAAGGACGGCGTCATCGAGCACATCATGCTCAACGAGGCCTGCTCGTCGGGTTGCGGTAGCTTTATCGAGAGCTTCGCCGTCTCTATGAACATGGACGTGCGTGCGTTCGCCGATGCCGCCATCCATGCCAAGGCCCCGGTCGATTTGGGCAGTCGCTGCACGGTCTTTATGAACTCGCGCGTCAAACAGGCGCAAAAGGAAGGCGCCACGGTGGGCGACATCGCGGCCGGCCTGTCCTATTCCGTCATCAAGAATGCCCTATTCAAGGTCATTAAGCTGCGCGACCCCAAGGAGATCGGCAACCAGGTGATCGTCCAGGGCGGCACCTTTATGTCCGACGCCACGCTGCGCGCGTTTGAGCAGCTCACCGGCGTGCATGCCGTGCGCCCCGACATCGCCGGCTGCATGGGCGCCTACGGTGCGGCCCTGCTCGCCCGCGATCGCGCCGGTGCCGACGGCACCTCGACCATTCTTTCTGCCGAGGACATCGCGCACCTCACCGTGACGCAAAAGCATGTCCGCTGCGGTCGCTGCTCCAACAACTGCCAGCTTACCGTTAACGACTTTGGCGGCGGCAGGCGCTTCATTACCGGCAACCGCTGCGAGAAGGGCGCCGGCCACAAAAAGCAGAAGACCGAGGCCCCCAACCTCTTCAAAAAGAAAAACGAGCTGCTCTTTAACCGCGAGGTGCTGAGCCCCGACGAGGCCCCGCGCGGCACCGTCGGCATCCCGCGCGCGCTCAACATGTACGAGAACTACCCCTTCTGGCACGCGTTCTTTACGCGCCTGGGCTTTAGCGTGCAGCTGTCCGACCAGTCGAGCAAGAAGACCTACCAGGCGGGCATCGAGTCCATGCCGTCCGAGAGCGTGTGCTATCCGGCCAAGATGAGCCACGGCCACGTGATGAACCTCATCGACCGCGATGTCGACTTCATTTGGATGCCGTGCGTGCGCTGGGAGCGCAAGGAGGATCCGACGGCTGGCAACTGCTATAACTGCCCCATCGTCATGAGCTACCCCACGGCGCTGGCGCTCAATATTGACGAGATCCGCGAGCAGAACATCGAGTTCCTGTATCCGTTTGTGCCGTATCACGACAAGACCGAGCTCAAGCGCCGCCTGTACCAGGTGCTCGCCGTCGACCGTGTGGCCGATGCTGAGGCCGGTCGCGGTCGCGTGCGCGGTCCCAAGATCACGCGCTCCGAGGTCGATGCCGCCGTCAACGCTGCTTTTGAGGCCGATGCGCGCTTCCACGAGGACATCCAGACCATGGGCGAGGAGGCTCTCAAGTGGGTCGAGGACCACGGCGGTCACGGCATCGTGCTCGCCGGTCGTCCCTACCATAACGACCCCGAGATCAACCACGCCCTGCCCGAACTTATCTCGAGCTTTGACTTTGCGGTCTTTACCGAGGATTCGCTTGCGCATCTGGTAAAGCCCGAGCGTCCGATTCGCGTCGTCGACCAGTGGATGTACCACAGCCGCCTGTACGCCGTCGCCCGTTTTGTGACGATGCGCAACGACCTGGACCTGATCCAGCTCAATTCCTTCGGCTGCGGCCTGGACGCTCTGACCACCGATCAGGTGCAGGAGATTCTGGAAGCCAGCGGCAAGATCTACACCGTGCTTAAGATCGACGAGGTGTCTAACCTGGGTGCCGCGCGCATCCGCATCCGCTCGCTCATGGCAGCGCTCAAGGACCAAGAGGCCGAGCGCCTGGCCGAGGCCACGGCCGCGGGCGAGGCCTACGAGCAGGGCGATGCCGCGCCGGTGGCGCCCTCCACGGATGCCCCCGCGTTCGCGAGCCGCAAGTACACGTTTGAGGCGCAGCGTGAGAGTGCTTCGACCGCGTGGCCCAAGGTGCCCTTTACCGAGCAGATGCGCGAAGAGGGCTACACCATCCTGTGCCCGCAGATGGCGCCGATCCACTTTGACCTGGTCAAAGAGGTGTTCCGTGGTGCTGGCTACAACTTGGAGCTGCTGCCCTCGACCGATCACGATGCCGTCGAGGCCGGCCTGCGCTATGTGAACAATGATATTTGCTATCCGTCGATCCTGGTAACGGGCCAGATTATGGAGGCCATCGAGAGCGGTCGGTACGACCTGTCCAAGACGGCCGTGGTTATCAGCCAGACCGGCGGCGGCTGCCGTGCCACCAACTACATCGCACTCATCCGCAAGGCCCTGCGCGAGAGCGGCCACCCCGAGATCCCGGTGATCTCGCTTTCGGCCGTGGCGCTCGGTGAGGACAACCCCGGCTTTAAGATTACGCCGGCACTGCTTAAGCAGGCAGTCTACGCAGTGCTCTTTGGTGACGTCATGATGCAGATGCTCTATCGTTGCCGCCCGTACGAGGCCACGCCCGGTGCCGCCAACGCACTCTACGAGGAGTACATGGCGCGCGCCCGCAAGCTGGCGCCTAAGTTCAACAGGCACAACTACACCAAGTTGTGCCGCGAGGCCATCCGCGCGTTCGACACCATGCCGCTTGTGGGCGAGGGTACCAAGCCGTGCGTGGGCGTGGTTGGCGAGATCCTGGTCAAGTTCCATCCCACGGCCAACAACCACGTGGTCGATGTCATTGAGCGCGAGGGCTGCGAGGCCGTGGTACCGGGCCTGCTCGACTTCTTCCTGTACTCCATGAGCAACGCCGAGCTGCAGAAGGACGAGCTGGGAAGCTCTGCCACTACGCGCGCGGGCATGCAAGCGCTTATTAAGCTCGTGGACTGGATGCGTACGCCGGTGGAGGAGATGCTCGAAAAGTCCCGCCGCTTCGAGGCGCCCGAGCGCATTGGCACCATGGCGGACAAGGCTCGTACGGTGCTTTCGGTGTGCAACAACATGGGCGAAGGCTGGCTGCTCACGGCCGAGATGCTCGACCTGATCGACCACGGTGCGCCCAACATCATCTGCACGCAGCCCTTCGCGTGCCTGCCCAACCACGTAGTGGGTAAGGCCGTGATCAAGGAGCTGCGCCGCCAGCATCCCGAGAGCAACATCGTCGCGGTGGACTACGACCCCGGCGCGTCCGAGGTCAACCAGCTCAACCGCATTAAGCTCATGATCAGCGTGGCCAAGGAAAACATGCGCGCCGGCAAGGGCTTTAAGCTCGAGAAGGTGGCGCCGCTCGCGATGGACGAGGTCACCGGCCAGATGCGTGCCCATGATGGCTGCGTGAGCTGTGGCTCGGTCGACGAGAGTGCCGTGGCGTCGGTCGCTGAGCGCCTTGGACGCGGCATTAAGAAGTAACTGGCCTGCTTTGGGCTAGATATGAGACAAACGGGTGGTAGCCGTACCGGCTACCACCCGTTTTTGCTGGACATATGTTGCGTAAATCGTTTTTTGTCGCAGCCTTCTGTGCACTCGAATTTCGGAAGTGCGGAAAAAACGCGAACCTCCTGAGCACACCGCCTTTTTAGACTCTCACGACCTGCGGTTTTGTTGTAAAAAAGCCGGTCTGGTCGGCGAACCCCGATTTTTCCCCGCACTTCCGAAAACAGCGGTTCAGCAGCGTCAAAAAATGCCCTCAAAATCGAGAGTTAATGAACAGGTGTAGCTGTTCGCCGCAAATTACCGTTCGTTTATAGAACCCACCCCCAGCGTGCAGTCCCCTTACGGTTGAATAAATACACATCTATGGAATTACGTAAGAGAGGACTGTTCCTATGAGCTACAAGACCGTTTGCGTTGCCGGTGGCGGCGTGCTGGGAAGCCAGATTGCCTTTCAGGCTGCCTACTGCGGCTTTGATGTAACGATTTGGCTGCGCAGCGAGGGCAGCATCGGCCGTACCCAGCCCAAGATCGATCATGTGCGCGAGGAGTACATCGCTGCTATCGAGGGCATGACGGACGGCACGGGCGAGTGGTGCGCCGGTATCGCCGATAGCGGCAAGCCCTTCGACAAGGAGGCGGCACTCGCCGCCGTTGAGCGTGCCTACTCCACACTCAAGCTGGAGCTCGATCTTGCAAAGGCCGTTGCCGACGCCGACTTGGTCATCGAGTCTATGGCCGAGGACACACAGGCAAAGATCGACTTCTACAAGAAGCTCGCCCCGGTTCTGCCGCAAAAGACCGTCATCGTCACAAACTCTTCCACGCTGCTGCCGAGCACCTTTGCCAAGTACACTGGTCGCCCCGAGAAGTACCTGTCGCTGCACTTTGCCAACTCCATCTGGAAGAACAACATGACCGAGGTCATGGCCCAGGACCAGACCGACAAGCGCTATTTCGACGAGCTCGTCGACTTCGCCAACGACATTCGCATGCTGGCACTTCCCGTCAACAAGGAAAAGAACGGTTACCTGCTCAACTCTATGCTGGTGCCGTGGCTGCTCTCGGGCCTTGACCTGTATGTCTCGGGCGTCAGCGACCCCAAGAGTATCGACCTCGCATGGACGCGCGGCACTGGCGCTCCCAAGGGCCCATTCCGCGTATTCGACACCGTGGGTATCCAGACGGCCTACAACATCGTTATGCAGTATCAGAAGGTCCCGGGCCTGGTGAGCCCGTTGCTCAAAAAGATGATGATGCCCTACAACTTTAAGGCTATGGCGTCCGTCCTCAAGAAGATGCTCGACGAAGGCAAGCTGGGCGAAAGCTCGGGCGAGGGCTTCTTCAAGTACTAAAAAATGACCTCTCGGGGACGGAGGAAAACGGATCATTTTCGTCCGCCAACAGTGAGAAGATGGATCCAGAAATAGAAAGGAGTGGCAATGGGCCGGCTCGGGCTTTGAGGACAAGTTGCTGCAGGCCCAGGGCGATTTTTCGCTCAACGCGGGCCAGCACAGCGTGACGTATCTGCCGAGTTCTGACACGGCAACGACCGGTCGCTATCAGGTGCTGCTATACGACAACAACTTTGGTGCGGCCGAAAGCTATCCCAAGTTCGACTGGGGCCAGCTGGGCTCCGCGGTGGTGACCGACTACAACAAGGGCACGCATTCGTTTGGGCGCATCTTTACAGTGGACGAGACGGCGCGCACCTACGAACTTGAGGACCAGATCGCCGTGCCGTTTTCGGGCTATGTGAGCAGTGCGCAGCGCGTTGGCGATTCAAATAGCATGCTCGTGGCATCGGGCCAGGCCAAGACCTTTACCGAGTACGATCGGTATGGTCTACCCATCGCTACCTTTGAGATGGAAGCCGAAAAGTACATCTATCGCGTGTACAAGTACGATCTGTAGGGCCGCGCTCTGCATCACTTCACGTCAAATTCCACGCGATCGAGCTCGGGCACATTGAGGTCTATGAGCTTGCGGGCGATGTGACGGTCGTGTGCCCCGAGCGCCTCGCTTGTCGTCACATGGGCGACAATCTCGCGCTCGACGATGCCCTCCTCCTCGCCTTCGGTAGACGAGGTCTCGACGGCGACGGTGTAGTCCTTAAAGCCTGGCAGCACCGCCGCAAGCTCGCGCGTGGTTTCGGTGACGCCGTAGCCGTCCTGCACGCCGGCCTGCGCCGAGCCAATGGAACCCGCCGTCATAACGATGCAGGGGATGGCAAAGATCACCGTACCCACGATGATGCGGCGGCGCACCTTGCGCGATAGCTCGTCGACCTCGGCATTTTCCTCGGCAGTCACAATACCGTCGCCGTTCAGGTCGCGCTTGAGCGGCACGCGCAAAAGAAGCAGAACGGCTTCGGCCGCGAGTGCGATAAAGACCACGTTGATGCCAAACTCGTAGAGCGCCGAGAGAAACAATGACCCGCTTGCGATGGCGATGCCATAGCCCGCCGCGCACAGGGGCGGCATGAGTGCGGTCGCCACAGCCACCCCGGCGATGAGCGTGGCGGGTTCCTGGTCGCGCGAGTTGCCCAGGCCGCCCGCAAAGCCGCCCGCGAGCGCGACGGCAAGGTCCCACACGGTGGGCGTCGAGTTGTCGATGATGGCAGCTGTGGTGGTGCCAAGGGGTGAGAGCTTAAAATATAGCGTGGACGTGACCAGGCAAAAGGCCATCTGTAGAGCCAAGCCCGCGACGGCTTCGACGGTAATCTCGCGGTCGAGCGTGGCGATGCCGTATGCCATGGCAAGGACCGAGCCCATGAGCGGGCAGATGAGCATGGCGCCTACAATGGCGATATCCGAGTCGATATCGAGGCCGACGCTCGCGATGAGCATAGCGATGATGAGGATGCACAGGTGAGAGCCGGTCAGGCGCGCCCCGTTTACAAAGCGCTTGCGAATCACGTGATAGGGCGCGCGTCCCTCGCGAATGTTGAATGCCTGCTTTAGAAAGCGGCTTGCGTTCTTCATGGCCTCGCTGTGGGCGGGGCGGATGCCATGGCGCCGATGATGGCGCTCGCGCAGTCGCTTGAGCTGTTGTTTATCGAGTTCCATGCTTACCTCGTTCTGGCACGGGCTGCGTATCCCGCCCGTCGTCTTTACTCTACACCGCGCTGAGCAAGGTGTCAGAAAAAGTTTGTTGACCTGGAAGTCAGGCTAATCGGCTTGACTAAAAACGCCGTGAGGATCATAAGAGTCGAATAGACAAAAAAGCGCGGGGCCGGTTTGATTCCGACCCCGCGCTCTGCGCTGGTGCGTTGTTGGTCGGCCTACCCCAGCAGGCTTAAGCCCACGGAGATGAACGCCAGGATAACGCCGACGATGGACTCGCCACCGAGCAGGCCGCTGGCGACAACCAGGCCCTGCTCCTGGAAGGCGGCGTCCTTGGCGGCCTTTTCCTCGTCCGAAAGACCGGCCTCGGCGTCGCGGTGAGCGGCCCACTTGTCGTAGGCGAGCTTGACGCAGGAGCCCAGGAAGGCCGTGAGCGACATGTAGAACGGCAGGTACACGCCCAGGCCGATCATCATGGCCGGAATGCCGAGCCAGTACATGACCTGTCTCTTATACACATCTCCGAGCCCACGAGACATGCGCAGAACTCGTAT
>CABSYS010000024.1:0-11243 GCA_902482045.1 uncultured Collinsella sp. | reverse complement strand
TTAATGGATGGAAACGGATGTTCTATCGGGACACACATTTTGTCCTATAAGCCTCCAATGCGCCACACGCCGGACTGGGTTATCTGAATAAATATGGCGAAGGCCCCTTTCGGGGCCTTCTTTTTTAGAGGAATTCGCCTACTCGGTGGACTTCGGGTTCTAGGTCTACGTTGAATTGGTCTTTGACGGTTGTTTGGATGTGGCGGATGAGTTCGTCGACATCGGCGGCGGTGGCGTGGTCGGCGTTGACGATGAAGCCGCAGTGTTTTTCGCTCACCTGGGCGCCGCCGACGGCATGGCCGCGCAGGCCGGCGTCCATGATGAGCTTGCCGGCAAAGTAGCCCTCGGGGCGCTTGAAGGTGGAGCCGGCGCTCGGCATGTCGAGCGGCTGCTTGTCCTCACGGCGCTGGCGGTAGTCGTCCATGTCGGCCTTGATCATCGCGGCGTTGCCCGGAGCGAGATTGAAGGTGGCCGAAAGCACGATGAAGCCGTCGTCGGCAATGCGGCTCTTGCGATAGCCCAGGTTGAGCTCATCGACATCGAACTCAATGATATTGCCGCTGCCGCGGGTGCCGTCGTCGAGCTGGCGAGCGGGTTTGTAGACGCGCACGGACTCCAGCACATCGGCCATGCAGGCGCCGTAAGCTCCGGCGTTCATGTAGCAGGCGCCGCCGACCGATCCGGGGATGCCCGAGATGGGCTCCATGCCGGTGAGACCGGCCTCGGCTGCCGCCGCGGCGACATCGGAAAGCAGAGCGCCGGCTGCTGCCGTGACGTGCGTGCCGTCGACCGTAATGTCGGAGAGGCCTTCGCCCAGCGCTACGACGACGCCGCGGATGCCCTTGTCGCCGACGAGTAGGTCGGAGCCGTTGCCCACAATGGTGAGCGGCAGGTCGCAGCGATAGCAGGTGTCGAGCGTGGCGACGAGGCCCTGCTCGGTATCGGGCGTGACAAAGACGTCGGCCGGGCCGCCGATCTTAAACGTGGTGTGCTCGCGCATGGGCTCGCTCATGAGTACGTTGTCCTCGCCGGCAACGCCGGCGAGCGCGCAAAGCAGGTCCTCGTTAAAAAAGTCGTTCTCGTGCATACGAATATCCGCCTTTTGGTGGTTGTTGTCATCGATCGATTGCAATATACCCAACCTGGACGGATTTGGTGCGCTGGCGGCGATAAAACAGCCGTCCACCGGATTGGTAAAGTGTTTATCACCGAGGTAGATGGGCAGTCGCTATACTTTCAAGAGATTGCGCGTAAACCCGGAAGGAGCGAGATGGCCAACAAAGTCACCCTCAAGCAGATCGCCCAGGAGGTGGGGCTTTCCCCTTCGTCGGTCTCGCTTGTTCTCAATAATCGGCCCTGTCGCATCTCGGAAGAAAACCGCAGGCTCATCAAGGAGGTTGCGGCGCGCAACCACTATGTTCCTAACCAGATCGCGCGTAGCCTGGTTATGCGCGAGTCGCGCACCTTAGGCCTGATCGTTCCCAATATCGAGAGTCGCTTTTTTGCCTCGCTCGCCGGCAGCTTGGAAAAGCGCTGCCGTGAAGACGGCTATGCACTCTTTATTACCAGCTCGGGTGGAAGCGCCGATGACGATCTGGAACTGCTGCGCCAGCTGGTGACGCGCGGTGTCGACGGCGTCTTTCTGGTGGTGGGTGACGAGTTCTCCGACGATCGCGCTCTGCGCGAGGAAGTGAGCCATCTGCCTATCCCTGCCGTGATGGTCGACCGTGCCATTGAGGGACTCGAGTGCGACAAGGTGATGTTCGACCACGAGATGGGCGGCTACATGGCTACGCGGTATCTGATTGAGCAGGGTCATCGCCGCATCGCCTGTCTGGTTAACGCGCGTCGCTCCAATACGGGCCGCAAGCGACTCGCCGGTTACGAGCGCGCGCTGCGCGAGGTGGGACTGCCCATCGACGCGCGCCTGGAGTTTGAGAGCGAATATTACATCCCGAGCGCCTACGAGGCCTCGGAGGCGGTGCTCGCAACCGATGCCACTGCCGTGTTCGCAAGCTCGGACAACATTGCCCTCGGTTTGCTCAAGCGCTTGCACGAGATGGGGAAGAGCATCCCAGGCGATATCTCGGTCGTAAGTTATGACAACTCGGCGGCCGACGTTCTCTTTGAGCCGGCGCTGACTGCGATTGAGCAGGATCCCGGTGTCCTTGCGGAGCATGCTTTTGCCTGCATGTCCAAGCGTCTTGCCGGTAGGGGCGGTAAGCGTGCCGAAGAGGTCGTTCTGGAACCGGCGCTTATCGTTAAGGGCAGCGTGCTCGAACTTACCGAATGTAGCTAAGCGTACTTGTTTGTTTGCATAGATTGCATGCGGAGTGTCCGCTATTTGCCGGCGGGGCCGGGGTGCCTGCCTTGTGTTGAGAAGTTCGCGGAGCCCACTTCTCAAAACAAGGCAGGCACCCCGGCCCTCGTCCGTTAACTCTTCCGCTGGGCGAGCCATAGACGCCACGCACCGATAGGGTAAGGCAGTGGCTTGAAATTGGTGCTATATTCAGCTTGAGTTGTTTAATGCTAGTACGGGAGGCTGATATGGGGCTGTTCAAGAAGAAAAACCCGCAGGATGCCTTTGATCCCGATGTGTTTACCATCACGGATACGATTTTGGACCCACCGCGGTTTACGTTTTTGCCGGCTATCTACCAGGATGCCACGCGCCGCAAGTGGGCCGTGCATCAGCGCGGCGGCGAGCCGAAGATTTTTGACTATGCGGACGTGTTGCAGTGCGAAGTGGCCGAGGCGGGCGATCCGGAGGCCGAGGAAGTGGCCTCAAAACAGGAATTTGCCCAGCGTATCCTGGCAAATCCTGCCAAGGCGGCGAAAATAAACGCTGCCAAGCGTAATATGTGTCTTGGTATGGGCGTTGTTGTGGCGGTTCAGACGGGAAAAGACGAGGTTTCCAAATTAGAGATTCCCGTTATGACCGACGAAGTCAAACGCGATTCAAGTCTATATAAGTCGTATCGGAATGTCGCCGAGAAGATCAAGGCCGAATTTGATGCCATGGGAGGGCTGGTCTAATTTTGGCGGCATACGTTTCTGAATGAGGAGTCTGTGCAATGGCAGGCGAATCTTATGCAATTCCCCCCAAAGATCGTGCTGTTGAGGGAATTCTTTGGTATATCCAGCACCACCAGCTTGCCGGCGGCGATCGCCTGCCGGCTGAGCGCGTGCTGTGCGAAGAGATTGGCGTTTCGCGTACGGCGTTACGCGCCGGTATCACGCGGCTCATCTCGTGTGGAACGCTCGAGAGCCGTCGCGGATCGGGTACGTATGTGTGTCCTCCCAAGCCGCTGAATATCTTCCAGGAAACGTATAACTTTTCCGATGCTGTGCGGACTGCCGGCCTGCACCCCTCTTCTCGTCTGGTTTCCACCGGGACCATCGAGGCGGATGAGGCGCTTGCCGACAAGCTTGGGGTGGCTGTGGGCGCTCCTTTACTCCGCATGCAGCGCATTCGACTTATAGAGGGCGAGCCGGCGTCAATCGAGACCGCTCACGTTAACCTGTCCCTGTGCCCCGCGCTTCCCGAGCACGATTTTGAGTGTGAGAGCCTTTACGATGTCTTGCTCAAAGAAGGTGGCGTGCGTGTTGAGCATGGACGTGAGCATATCTCCATCTCGCGTTTGAACGCCGAAGAGGCCGAGCTGCTCCAGCAAGAAGAGGGAACGCCGGTGTTCTATGAGAGCTCGATCGAATTTGATAAGGACATGCGTTTTGTGGAGCATTGCAAATCGGTGATTTTGCCCACAAAGTTCCGCTTTGCCGATAACGGCGAAGAGAACGGCATGAGGAGCGTGGCAGGTGAACAATGGCTGAAACAGTAGATGCCACCCCGGTTTATATGCGCATTCGACGCCGCATCGAGGAACGTATCGAGCGCGGTATATATCCCACGGGTTCCATGATTCCGTCCGAAAAAGACCTTGCCGAGGAATTTGGTACGACACGCTTGACCATCCGAAGCGCTGTCGATGAGCTGGTTCGGCGCGGGCAGATTCGCCGTGTTCGGGGAAAAGGTGCCTTTGTGGCGCAGAAAGTACCTGCTTTTTTTGAACGCACGGTCGGTTTCCGTGAATCGGTCCGTGCTTCGGGCGGCGAGCCGTCCGTCCGTATTCTCGCGCGTTCCAAGCGTTATGCGGGGCCATATTACGCCGACCTGTTTGGCATCGCCGAGGACGACCTGCTCTATTCCGTTCGACGCCTGAACTGCATAAACGGTAGCCCCGTATCGATTGAGACGGTGCTGATTCCCTGCCTGCTGTTCCCAACCATCGAAGATATTGACGTGTCGGTCTTCAGTTTGTACGAGACCTATGAGATGCTGGGCCGAAAGCCAGTCATGGCACAGGAAAAGCTCGATATCGAAGCGCTGGGCGCACGAGATGCCGGCCTCCTTGGACTGGAACAGGGCGATCTTGTTTTGCTTTTGGAATGCGTGAGCTATGACGCGAGCGGTCAGGCTATCGAGTATGTAAAGTCCTTCAATCGTGGCGATACGGGCGGCTACACCTATACGTACTAGCTGGTATTTTGTGAATAACGGCAGGGAAACTAACCAGTTTTGATCGTTGGGTCAGCTGTATATACAACCTTACAGGGCTCAAAATCGACCGTTCGCCGATGGGGATAAATTAATCGACAAAGAGGTATCAAAAAGCCGTAACCTGTAACTGTGATTGGTATCAAATACTAATGATTTGTTACGAGGTGAGACGATGAAGATGCTCGATTACGTTCAGCTTGCCCATGTGCGTATGGGGGAGAACCTCGAGCGTTCGTCTGAGCTGGTAGCGCAGCTCGTTGATATTTTCCAGTCCGGTTCTTTTGACGCGCTGCGCATCGTTGCTTCGGGTTCGTCGCGCCATGCCGCCGATTGCGCCCGCGATTACCTGCAAGATGCCCTGCAAATGCAGGTGTCCGTTGTGACGCCCGAGGCCTTCGTTGATTTTGAACACACCTATCCGCAGCATGCGCTCAACATCGCCGTCTCGCAGAGTGGCTATTCGACCAATACGATTGCGGCGCTCGATTACATGCGCGCACACGATATGGCTGCAGTTGCGCTCACGGCAAACGTCGAGGCGCCCATCAAGGAGCACGCTGACATCGTTCTTGACTACGGTGTGGGCGTCGAGTCGGTGGACTTTGTGACTCTGGGCGTTGAGGTTCTCGTTGAGTACCTGGTGCTCTTTGGTATCTACGGCGGTCAGGCGCGCGGAACGATTGACGCCAAGGGCGTTGCCCAGCGTCTTGACGACCTGCGCGAGGCTATCCATGCCAATGCCGTGATGTGCAAGACCGCCGAGGCATATGTCCAAGAACACATGCTCGAGCTTTCTGAGCACACGCCCGCCATGGTCGTCGGCAACGGCCCCAACTACGGTGTTGCCGAGGAGGCAGCGCTCAAGCTGAGCGAGACCATCAAGATTCCTGCCATGCATCACGAGGGCGAGGAGTTTGTTCACGGTCCCGAGATGCAGATCGTTCCGGGCTATCTGGTGTTTATCGTCGACGATCCGCAGGGGTCGGAGCGTCTTGCGAATATCGCCGATGCGCTATCGAATGTTACGACAAAAACGGTGCTGCTCACGGCCCATCCCAGGGGTAGGGCTCACGAGGTTGCGGTGCCTCAGGTGGCTCCGCTGCTCAGCGCAATTCCCAATCTCGTGTTCTTCCAGACGATTGCGGCGATGATCGCCGAACGTCTGAAGTCATGGGACGTGCACCCGTATCTCGATGCTGTCTCCAAGCAAATGGAGGTCAAGGCAGAGGGCTACGAAGAGTCAGTCAATGCGCTTAAGGCCAAAGCGGCCGAGTGTTACGGAATGTAAGCGGGTTTGATGCCCGTTGGCATGGGGGATGTGGAAACAACCCCAGAAAGGAGAGACAAATGAAGGAAACCGAGAAGATCGAGATCATGCATTTCGACCAGGAGGGCTATCTCGAGGACGGTAAGGCGCTCTACGAGACCGGCAAGAAGATGACCGCGCTCGCCGACAAGGTCGCCGACGAGGGCTATGACGCCGTGTTCCTGATGGGCGTCGGCGGCACCTGGGACGAGCTCATGCAGCTCGAGTACCTCATGAACAAGTTCGGCGACCGCGACCTCGAGGTCTACCTGATCCACGCCGCCGAGTGGAACGCCATGGGCCACAAGCGCATGACCGAGAAGTCCGTCGTGCTCACCGCCTCCGAGTCCGGCACCACCCCCGAGGTCCTCGAGGCCGTCAAGAAGATGAAGGACATGGGCGTGCGCGTCTACGCCATGACCAAGCCCGAGGGCCCCATCGGCCAGGCTGTCGGCGCCGAGAACTGCGTCAAGATGGCTTCCGATCACGGTAACGGCGGCTGCGAGATGGGCTACTACCTCGCCGACTGCTTCGGCCTGCGCCTGCTCAACCGCCGCGGCTGCTTCCCCAAGTTCGACAAGTTTATTGAGCAGACCAAGGATGTTTGGACCCATCTGGTCGACATCCGCAAGAGCTTCGAGCCGCGCGCCGAGGAGCTCGCCAAGAAGTACGCCCTGGCCCCCTACACCATGTTCATCGGCTCCGGCGCCCTGTGGGGCGAGACGATCCTGTTCTCGATGTGCATCCTCGAGGAGATGCAGTGGAAGCGCACCCGCTACATCACCTCGGCCGACTTCTTCCACGGCACCCTCGAGCTCGTGGAGCCCGGCGTCCCGGTCTTCCTGTTCATGGGCGAGGACGAGAACCGCAAGCTCGACGAGCGCGTCCGCGCCTTCCTGACCCGCGGCGTGACCGGCGACACCGACATCAACATCATCGACACCGCCGAGTTCGCGATCCCCGGCCTTGACGACGAGTTCCGCGTCATCGTCTCCCCGTGGATTCTGACGGTGCTCGTGACCGACCGCCTGGCTCGCTACTACGAGACGGTCACCAAGCACAACCTCAAGTATCGTCGCTACTATCACCAGTTCGACTACTAAAAAACGGGCGTGGGAACGTGCCGGGCTATTGAGAGGAACACAGAATGAGACAGTACATCATCGCCAGCCATGCGCACTTCGCTACCGGCATCAAGGAGAGCGTCGAGCTGCTCTCGGGCGCTCGCGACAACGTCCACGATCTTTCGATGTTCGTCGATGGCCGCATGGACGTGGCCGAGGAGGCCCAAAAACTGCTGGCAGGCATGTCTGCTGACGATGATGTCGTTGTCTGCACCGACCTCTTTGGCGGCAGCGTCAACAACGAGTTCACCAAGATCGTCCAGACGCGTCCCCGCACGTACCTCGTTACCAACATGAACCTTCCTCTCCTCATCCAGCTGCTGTTCTCTGACGAGTCGGCGCCGGTTGAGGAGACGATTCGCGCCATCGTCGCTGCGGACGATACGCGCGTGAAGTTTGTCAACGATCTTTTGGTCGATGGCGACGAGGAAGAAGAGTTCTAATCCGCAGCACCTACTGACACGCCGTAAGACGGCACAAGACCTTTGGGGGGTCACATTATGATTCAGCTACTTCGCGTTGACCATCGCCTGCTTCATGGCCAGGTCGCAGTTTCCTGGGTTCAGGGCCTTGGCTCCAACTGCATCTTCTGCGTGGGCGATAAGGTCGCTAACGACCCGGTGTGGAAGACGACGCTCAAGATGGGCAAGCCTGCCGGCTGCAAGCTCGTCATCAAAGATATGGAGCATGCAATCGAAGCTATCAACTCGGGCGTGACCGACAAGTACAAGATGATCATCTGTGTCGCCACTATTGCTGAGGCAAAGCAGCTTGTTGAGGGCTGCCCGCAGATCAAGTCGGTCAACCTGGGCAACACCAAGCCAAAGGACGAGAAGCGTCCCGATGCTCGTCAGGTCTCTCGTCAGGTCTTCCTGACTGCGGCCGAGGAAGCCGATGTGCGCGAGATGCTGGATCGTGGCGTCGAGGTCGAGATTCGACCCCTGGCCGACGACCCCAAGGTCGACTGCGCCAGCGTGCTCTAGGCGTTCAATTTCGAAGAGTCTGAGCTCTTCGTAGTGTCCTATTAGGAAAGGGGGATATATGCTTACCCAAGCAATCCTCATCGGACTTATCGCCGCATTTGGTAAGTTCGACTGCCAGCTCGGTACGCTCTATGCGTTCCGCCCCATCGCCCTGTGCCCGCTCGTGGGCCTGGTGCTGGGGGACCTGCAGTCCGGCCTCGCGATCGGTGCGAGTCTGGAGCTGCTGTTCATGGGCTCGATCTCCATCGGCGCCTACGTGCCGCCTGATGAGACGATCGGCGGCGTGCTCGCCTGCGCCTTCGCTATCCAGCTGGGCCAGAGCACCGAGGCAGCCATCGCGCTTGCCATGCCCATCGCCACGCTGTGCCTTGCCATCAAGAACATCCTTAACGCCGCCCTGCCGATCCTGGTCGACCGCGCTGATGTTTTCTCTGCCCAGGGCAACCTTAAGGGTGTCTATGCGATGCACTTCCTGATCGGTTTGACCGGTATCATCATGGCGTTCCTGCTGTGCTCGCTGTCGTTCTATCTGGGTGCTGACGCCATCCAGGGCCTGCTCGACTTCATCCCGCCCTTTGTCCTTGCTGGCTTTGGCGTTGCCGCCAACATCCTGCCTGCCATGGGCTTCGCCATGCTCGGCCGCCTGGTGCTCACCAAGCAGCTCGTGCCCTTCTACTTCCTGGGCTTCCTGCTGTGCTCCTACGCCAACGTGCCCGTCCTGGGCGTCGCCCTGATCGCCATCATCATCGGCATCGACAAGTTCGACCTGCTCGGCCTGGGCGGAGCCCAGCCCCAGCTCTCCGCGGAAGGGGATGAGGACGATGACTTCTAGTCCCGAGAACAAGATCACGCGCTCCGACCTCGTCAAGAGCGCCGTCAACGTCGGCGCCCTGGGCATGGAGTTCTCCTGGACCTACTACAAGCAGATGAACATCGCCTTCTGCCTGATGGTCGCCAACATGCTCAAGAAGATCTACGCCGGCCGCCCCGACGACTACGCCGCGGCCCTGCACCGCCACTGCGCGTTCTTCAACATCACCGTCCAGTTCGCCCCGTTCGTCGGCGGCATCGCGATGGCCATGGAGGAGAAGGTCGCCCGCGGCGAGATCGAGCCCGAGAGCGTCAACGACGTCAAGGCCGCCCTCATGGGCCCGCTGTCCGGCATCGGCGACTCCATCTTCCTGTCGACGCTGCGCGTGGTCGCCGCCGCGGTGGGCATCAGCCTGTGCCAGGCCGGCAACCCCTTCGGCCCCATCGCCTTCCTGCTCATCTACAACGTCCCCGGCTTCGCGCTGCGCATCTGGGGCGCCGTCAAGGGCTACGAGCTGGGCGTGGGCTTCCTGGACGAGGCCCAGAGGACCGGCCTCATGCAGAAGATCATGACCTGCGTGGGCATCGTGGGCGTCATGGTCGTGGGCGCCATGTGCAAGGACATGTTCTGGGCCAGCATCCCGGTGGCCATCGGCTCGGGCGAGGACGCCCAGACCCTCCAGGACATCCTGGACGGCATCATGCCCGGCATGCTCGGCATGATCGCCTTCTGGCTGTACTACTGGCTGCTGTCCAAGAAGATCAACCCCATGGTGCTGATCGTGGCCACCATGGTCGTGGGCATCATCGGCGCGTTCTTCGGCGTGCTGGCGTAAGGGCCCGGCTGCATAGATTTTCGTTGCAACCTGGAAAGGGGATGGAGCAGGCCTATGCTCTCCATCCCCTTTTTGTATAGAAGGAGTTCGTATGTTCGCGAAGGGTCGCGAAGCAATGCGCCTGACGCCGGCAGAGGTCAGGCTGATTCTTATTGAGTCCCTGCAGTGGTGCGCCAACAACGCGGTCTACTTTTTGGGGCTTATCGGTGCGGCCACGTATGATCTGGCCGGCACGGCCTTTTTGGTTGCCGCCATTACGCTCGCGCGCAATCTTATGACGTCGGTGGGCAATATGGTGTCGGGCTCGGTCATCGATCGCTTTGGACCGCGCCGGACGTCGTTTGTGACGTGCGTGATTACGGCAGTGCTATCGCTTGGCGTGGGGTTAGCGCCGTTGTCTGTCCCCGGGCTTGTGTTTGCCGCGTGCGTCTTGGGACTTGCGGGCGGCTTTATCAACACCTGCACGCATGCGTTTCCGGGATACCTGGAGTCGACCACCGAGGGTCGTACCCGCGTGAACGGCCTCATGGTGTTCTACAGCAATATCGCCTATACCGCTGGCCCGCTGCTCGGCGGTGCCATCGTGAGCTGTTTTGCCACGCAATCGGTTTATCTGCTCATGGCGGGCATGATGGGTGTGGCGGCCGTGCTCTCCTTGGGCTGTCACGAGTGTGTTGCTCCCGCAAAAGGGGAGAAGCCGAAGGGCGGTATTCTGGGCGGCATGGCCGAGGGTGCGCGACTTACGTTTCGCGACCACGACTTGTGCCTCATCTTTATCTCGGGCTTTTTGGGTTTCTTTGCGTTTGGCGCGTTCGATTCGCTGGAGTCGTTGTTCTACCGTGATGTACTCAACGTGGATATCGTCTGGCTGGGCTGGTTGTCCTCGGTCGTGGGCCTCACTTCCTCGGTGGGTGCGTTCATCCTGACCAAGCTTTCTGCTCGCCATGTCAACCTGCGATTGCTGCTCGGCGCGCTCATGGCCGTGGGCATTGGGTCCATGGTGTACGTGGGCACCGATATGCTGGGGGTCGCGATTATCGGCCAGGCGATTAACGGTCTGGCCTGGGGGTTCCTGGAGCCGCTGCAGATGATCTTGATTCAGGAGCGTGCCGACATCAAATACCTGGGGCGCATTACCGGCTTTGTGCGTTTTGGCCTGATGAGCGCCGGCGTGGTGCCTCTGCTGGCGGCTCCGTTTTTGGCGGAGGCTTTGGGCGTCCAGACGGTACTGTTTGGAGCATCGACCATTATTGCGCTGGTAGGAACGCTGTTCTTTGTCACGCAAGGGAGACGCCGGGGGCGTTAGCTATACATCAAATTCTAATTTAATACCACTCACCAGAGAATTTCGACCGTTCACCGAGGATTGGAACAGATTGAAAAGTGGTATTAAAAACACGTTGGGTGTATGTCTATAATTGGTATCGAAAAGAAACGCGATGTATAGATTCGCGTGCAGGACAGAAAGGAAAAGCCATGAAGGAAACCGAGAAGATCGAGATCATGCACTTTAGCCAGGAGGGCTACGTCGAGGACGGCAAGAACGTCTATGAGACCGGCAAGAAGATGATCGAACTCGCCGACAAGGTCGCCGACGAGGGCTACGACGCCGTGTTCCTGATG
>CABSYS010000023.1:0-11290 GCA_902482045.1 uncultured Collinsella sp. | reverse complement strand
CATAAATAGTTTGGAAGATGGCTCGCGCCATGACGGTCTCCTAGAGCTGGGTGCGTGAACGACGGATGAAGGCCGTCCGCGCAGGTGTCAATCGATTTATTTGCTGGGGTCGATTATATATTTACCCATGGCACGCAGGGCCGGGTCTGACAGGATGGCGCCGAGTTCGTCGAGGGAATCCACCTTGGCGACCATCGAGGATACGTCGAGCCTGCCAGAGTCGATGAGCTCGAGCGCGCGACGCTGCGTATAAGGGTTGATGTAGGACGAGGTAAGCACGAGCTCCTTCTGGAAGACCTCGAAGGGCTTGACGGTGATTGTCTCATCGGGCTTGGTGAGACCGAACATCATCACCGTAGCCTTGTGGCCGGCGATCTGGATGGCCTGCTCGATGGTGACGGGCTTGCCAACACACTCGATAACGACATCGACGTTGCCGACGCCCTCCTGCTTCAGGCGGGCCGGGACGTCCTCGTGGATGGAATCAATTGCCAGGTCGGCGCCGAGTTTGAGCGCAACCTCGCGCTTGCCTTCGACAGGCTCGAGCAAGACAACCTTGGTGGCGCCGGCGTTTTTAGCAAGCTGCATCATGAGCAGACCGATCATGCCGCCGCCGATAACGACAACTGTGCTGCCGGGCTTGATGTTGCACATATCGATGCCGTGCAGGCAGCAGGCGACGGGCTCGGTCATAGCACCCTGCTCAAAGCTGGTGTGATCGCCCAACTTGTAGACTTGCTGCATATCGACGGAGCAGTACTCGGCAAAGCCGCCGTTAACGGTGGTGCCGTAACCGGTCATATGCTCGCAGTAGTGGTTGATTCCGTCGCGGCAGGGTTCGCAGCAGCCGCAGGGATGGTTTGGGTCGATGCACACGCGATCGCCCGGTTTAAAGCCAGCAACGTCGCTGCCCACGGCCTCGACAACGCCCGCAAACTCATGACCAAGGATCGTGGGCGGGGTAACGTCGGCTGCACCCTTGTCGCCTTCGTAGATATGAACGTCGGTACCGCAGACGCCGCAAGCTTTGACGTTGATCAGAACGTCGCGCTTGCCCACGACCGGCTTTGCCGATTCCTCGACTCTGAGGTCGTGCTTTCCATAGAAGACCGCGCTTTTCATGGTGACTCCTTAACGTGGCGGTGGATATTGTAATGAAGTATAGGCATGTCTACAGGTACAGACAAGCACATCTAGACAAGTTGAAAAGAAATATAAATTGCAGCCATCAGCTATGTCAGATTTAGCAGGCAAAATACTGGACTTATACCGTTTACGGCCAATAATCGACCGTTTACCGACCGTAGTCTTTATGCTAACTTGTCTAGATAAGTGATGTGATAAAACGTAAGTGCAAGAAGTCAGGGAAGCGGGCCCACCCGTCCTATTGCACGAGGTACACGCAAACGGCGCGTCTGCGGTCTCGAGTGAAGCCAAAACCGCAGTCGCTCCGAATGAAGAGAGGGGGATTCCCCGTCATGATGCAAAAGATACAACGTTTCGGCGGTGCAATGTACACGCCTGCAATTCTTTTCGCATTTTCCGGAATCGTCGTCGGCCTGGGTACGTTGTTTACCACCGAGGCGATCTTTGGCGAGATGGCCACTGCGGGCCATCTTTGGTTTGATTGCTGGAATGTGCTGCTCCAGGGTGGTTGGACGCTCTTTAACCAGATGCCGTTGCTGTTTTGCGTAGCGTTGCCAATCTCGCTCGCGAACAAGCAGAACGCTCGCTGCTGCATGGAGGCTTTGGCCATCTACCTTACCTTCAACTACTTTGTAAGCACAATCTTGGGGCAGTGGGGCCCTGTCTTTGGTGTCGACTATTCTGTCGAGGCGGGCAGCGGTACTGGTCTTGCCACTATCGCAAGCATCAAAACGCTTGACATGGGCATCATGGGCGCGCTCATTATCTCTGGTATCGCCACGATGCTGCATAACAAGTTCTTCGACACCGAACTTCCTGAGTGGCTGGGCGTGTTCTCGGGTTCCGTGTTCATCTATATGATCGGTTTCTTCGTTATGGTTCCGGTCGCTCTTATCGCCTGCCTGGTGTGGCCGCATGTTCAGGCTGCTATCTCTGCCTTCCAGGGATTCATCCTTTCCGCCGGTACGTTTGGCGTGGGTGTCTTTGCTTTCTTCGAGCGCGTGCTGATCCCTACAGGCCTGCACCACTTTATCTATACGCCGTTCTATTACGACAACGCGGCGGTCAACGGCGGCATCTTTGCTGCTTGGGCCAACATCCTGCCCCAACTGGCTGCCGATCCGAGCATTGCTCTTAAGGATGCCGCACCCTGGGCTGCCTATACCTGCCCTGGTTGGACTAAGGTCTTCGGCTCGCTTGGCGTCGCCATTGCGTTTTATATGACCGCCAAACCCGAGCGCAAGCAGCGCGTCAAGGCTCTGCTGATCCCGGTCACCCTTACCGCTATGCTTTGCGGTATCACCGAGCCGCTTGACTTCACCTTCCTGTTCATCGCGCCCGGCCTGTTCGTCGTCCACTGCGTGCTCGGAGCGCTTGGCTGCATGGCTCAAAACCTCCTTGGCGTCGTGGGCATCTTCGACGGCGGCATCATCTCGATGCTCTCGTGGGACTGGCTGCCCCTTTGGGCCGCACACGGTCTGCAGTACGCCATCTCCATCCTTGTCGGTCTGTGCTTTACCGCCCTTTGGGTCGTGGTCTTCCGTTTCCTGATCGTCAAGTTCGACTTTAAGACCCCCGGTCGCGAGGATGACGATGTTGAGGTCGAGCTCAAGTCCAAGGCCGACTACAAGCAAAAGCAGGGCGGTGCTGCTGCTGGCAAATCGGTCGCCCAGAGTAAAGATGATGAGCGCTTGGTGCTTGCCGAGAACATCCTCGATCTGCTCGGTGGCACGGATAACATCATCGATGTAACTAACTGCGCTACCCGTCTGCGCGTTAACGTCAAGGACAAGAGCGTCGTTGCACCCGAGGCTTCCTTCAAGGCGATCGGTACGCATGGCTTGGTGGTCCAAGGTCAGTCAATCCAGGTCATCATCGGCCTTACCGTCCCGCAGGTTCGCGAGAAGTTCGAGAGTCTTCTGAAGTTCGAGAGTCTTCTGTAAACCATCGTCCATCGAAACAATCGGCCTTGCAGAGCCGGTATGCACCGCAAGGCCGATTCTAGAGATAAAAAACTCCACTTCTAGGTAACAATTCCAAACCGTGCAGGCCGCGTACGGGGATGGATTGAGCAAGCGGCCAGAATGAGGAGGACATCATGTCCAAGAAAAACTATGCCGTGACCATTGCCGGCGGTGGCTCTACCTTCACCCCGGGCATCGCTCTGATGCTGCTTGAGGAGCGCGACCGCTTCCCGGTCAACAAGGTGACCTTCTACGACAACAACGCCGAGCGCCAGGAGATCGTGGCAAAGGCCTGCGAGATCTACTTCCACGAGAACGCTCCCGAGGTTGAGTTTAGCTACACCACCGACCCCGAGACCGCATTCACCGGGACCGACTTCGTGCTTGCCCACATCCGCGTTGGCCTGTACGCCATGCGTGAGCTCGACGAGAAGATTCCTCTCAAGTACGGCTGCGTTGGCCAAGAGACCTGCGGTGCCGGCGGTATCGCCTACGGCATGCGCTCCATCGGTGGTGTCATCGAGATCCTCGACTACATGGAGAAGTACAGCCCCAACGCCTGGATGCTCAACTACTCCAACCCCGCGGCCATCGTCGCCGAGGCCTGCCGCGTGCTGCGCCCCAACAGCCGCATCATCAACATCTGCGACATGCCGATCGACCTCATGGATAAGATGAGCCGTATGTGCGGCATCAAGGATCGTCGCGAGCTGCAGTATAGCTACTACGGCCTCAACCACTTTGGTTGGTGGAGCAAGATCTACGACAAGGACGGCAACGACCTCATGCCGCAGATTAAGGAGCACATGGCTAAGAACGGCTACCTGGACGGCATCGAGCACGAGGCCGGTAAGGAGCAGCATGTCGAGGAGAGCTGGATTCACACCTTCGGCAAGGCCAAGGATGTCTATGCTGTCGATCCTGAGACGATTCCCAATACCTACCTCAAGTATTACCTGTACCCGGACTATGTCGTCGAGACGTCTGACCCCAACTACACTCGCGCCAATGAGGTTATGGACGGCCGCGAGAAGAAGGTCTTTGGCGCTTGCCGCGACATCATCGCCAAGGGTACTGCCAAGGACGGCGGCTTTGAGCCCGACGTACACGCCAACTACATCGTCGACCTTGCCTGCGCACTGGCCGAGAACACGCTCGAGCGCTTCCTGCTGATTGTCCCCAACGATGGTGCTGTGCCCAACTTCGACCCGACGGCCATGGTCGAGGTGCCTTGCATCGTCGGCTCCAACGGCTTTGAGAAGATCTGCCAGGGCCCGATCCCGCAGTTCCAGAAGGGCCTGATGGAGCAGCAGGTTTCCGTCGAGAAGCTCGTTGTCCAGGCTTGGGTCGAGGGCAGCTATCAGAAGCTCTGGCAGGCGCTCACGCTCTCCAAGACCATTCCTTCGGCAAGCGTTGCCAAGCAGATCCTGGACGAGCTCATCGAGGCCAACAAGGATTTCTGGCCTGAGCTTAAGTAAGGACTGCTGTCTCGAACCCTCACGCATCTCTGCTTCATTTGCGCCGCCGTGGTGTCCGGATTCGCCCGGATGCTGCGGCGGCGCTATACTTATGAAGTTTGAAGTACCTGTACCAAAAGGAGCTGTCGTGTCCCTTTCCATCGGTATCGTGGGCCTGCCCAACGTGGGCAAGTCGACGCTGTTCACCGCGCTTACCAAAAAGACCGGCCTTGCCGCCAACTACCCGTTCGCCACGATCGACCCCAACGTGGGTATCGTCGATGTGCCCGATAGCCGCCTGCAAAAGCTTGCCGACATCGTCAACCCGGGCCGCATTGTGCCGGCTACGGTCGAGTTCGTCGACATCGCTGGCCTGGTGAAGGGTGCCAACGAGGGCGAGGGCCTGGGCAACCAGTTCTTGGCAAACATCCGCGAGACCGACGCCATCTGCGAGGTCGTGCGCTACTTTAAGGACCCCAACGTCATGCGTGAGGTGGGCCGCACGGGCGAGTTCGTCGACCCCGCCGGCGATGCCGATACCATCATGACCGAGCTCATCCTGGCCGACATGGGCACGCTCGAGAAGCAGCTGCCCAAGCTCGAGAAGGAGGCCAAGCGCGACAAGGAGCTCATGCCCAAGTTCGAGGTGGCCAAGCGCCTGCTTGCCTGGCTCAACGAGGGCAAGCGCGCCGCATCCATGGAGATGACCGACGAGGAGCGTGCTGCCGCCAAGGGCCTGTTCCTGCTCACCATGAAGCCCATCCTGTATGTGGCCAACGTGGACGAGGATATGCTCAACGACGATCTGGCGCCCATCGATGGCGTCAAGCCGCTGCCCATCTGCGCCAAGATCGAGGCAGAGCTTTCCGAGCTCGATCCCGAGGACGCCGCCGACTACCTGGAGAGCCTGGGCCTGGAGCAGCCCGGTCTGGACGTGCTCGCGCAGGCTGCTTACAAGCTGCTCGGCCTGCAGTCGTTCTTTACGGCCGGCGAGATGGAGGTCAAGGCCTGGACGGTTCGTCAGGGCGCGACCGCCCCGCAGGCCGCCGGCGTCATCCATACCGATTTTGAACGCGGCTTTATTAAGGCCGAGGTTATTGGCTACGACGACTACATCGAGCTCGGCGGCGAGCAGGGCGCCAAGGCCGCCGGCAAGCTGCGTATTGAGGGCAAGGACTATGTCATGGCCGATGGCGACGTCGTGCACTTCCGCTTTAACGTGTAAGGACGACGCATATGTTTAAATATGGCAAAAAAGCTGGCTACATGGGTATTGCGCTGCTCGTGCTTGCGGTGATTCCGCTGGTGGTTGCAGCGTGTGTTATCCCCAACATTGGTCCCGAGGTGGCAACAAAGTTTAATGCCGCCGGCGAGGCGACGCGCTGGGGCAAGAGCTACGAGTTGCTGGCACTGCCGGTGCTCAACCTGCTGCTGAGCGTGGCGACGTACTTTACGGCGGGACGCCAGGCAAAGAACAACGAGGACTCCGCTGTGATGGCACGTCTTGCGTGCGAGCGCTACCTGCGCAACGGCTGCATCACGGGCGTGTTCCTCAACGTAATCAACGTCTACTTTATGTATTCGGCGATTACCGGAACGGGCTTTGGCTTTGGTTTCTAGCTTGTCCTTTTAGGCAACGAGCCTGCACGCATATTCAATGGCTGCTGCGAGGCCGCCGCTCGATCGTGGTTTAAAGACCATGTCGGCGGCGGCCTCGTTTTCGTATCCGGCGCCGCGAAGGGCAAGTGCGATACCGGCTTCCAGGAGAAGGGGCAGACCTCGTTGGCTGGTTGCGATTACGGCAGCCTGCTTGAGCGAGCAGCTGTGCGCTTGGCATTGGATGGCAAGTTCACCTTGCGCCGGGCAAGGGACCAGAACGGCGGCGACGCGACTTGATAGCAATGCAAATGCTGTGCGCTCATCGGGCGAAAGGCATTCTGCTTCAACGACGACGAGCTTGGGCGGTGCGCTGTTTGTGCGAAGCGTGGCTCGGTACATGCGGACCGAAGAACCCGACATAGAAAACTCCTGTGTATTCGGCAAAACGTAAACTATAGTTTACGTTTATGTTCGGCTCCATTTCAAACTCGGCTGCATGGACGAACGTGCGAAACAGATTCTTGGCAGGCGGGTCGAAGAGACACGCAGGGACCTTGGTATCTCCAAGGTTGATTTTTGTGTGGCGACAGGAATCAGCCGACCCTACCTCGACCGAATCGAAGATGGGACGGCAAATTTCACGCTCAAGGTTCTATTTAAGATCGCACCCGCACTCGGCATGACGGTGTCAGAGCTTCTCGAGGGTATCGAATAGGGGATACCCGTCGACAACTGAATTACGCCATCGGGATGCGGTCGTGGTTGACTTGGCTGTAGAACAGGCGCTGGATCTCGGCGGCATCGCGTGACTGGCCGAGTGCCCACATGGTCTTGGCCACGAGCGTCTCGGTTGTCATGTCGTCGCCGCGCAAAATACCCGGATGATCGGCGTAGGCACGGCCGACCTCATAAACACCCAGGTCAAGGCCCTCCTCGGGGACCTGCGTGGTCATAACGACAGTACGACCCGAATCAACCCAGCGGAAAATCGCCTCCTGGAACGACTCGCCCGACTCACCAAACTCGGGGATACCGCCAATGCCAAAGGTCTCCAGAATCACGGCGTCGTAGCTATCGGCAAGGGCGTCGAGGACGCCCGGGTTTACGCCGGGCGTAAGCTTGAGTACAAATACGCGCGGATCGATGCTGTCGTAGAAACGCACCGGGTTTTCGCCCTGATGCGTGCCGTGAAGCCCATTGCGCACGATGCGGTCATTGCGGATGTAGGCAATGGGCGGATAGTTGACGCTAATGAACGCGTTAAAGCTCATGGTGCGCTGCTTGCGGGCACGCGTGCCGGCAATGGCAACGCCGCCAAACACGATCGAGACGTCGTGCGAATGCTCGTCGAGCGCATAGAGCAGGCTCTGGTACAGATTGAGCTTGGCGTCGGTAAAGGGATTGCCCATGGGCTTTTGCGAGCCGGTGAGCACGATGGGCTTGGGGCTGTCCTGAATCAGGTAAGAAAGCGCTGCTGCGGTGTAGCTCATGGTGTCGGTGCCGTGCAGAATCACGAAGCCGTCGTGGTCGGCATAGCCTTCGACGATGACATCGCGGATGCGCATCCAGTCGCTTGGGCGCATATTGGTGCTGTCGATGTTCATGGGCTGCACGACGTCGAGCTCGCAGAGGCCCGAGATCTCGGGGACGCTCTGGGCGAGCTCCTCACCGGACAGGGCGGGGGAGAGGCCGTTGCCGTCCTCGGTCGATGCGATGGTGCCGCCCGTGGCGATGAGAAGGATGCGCTTCATGCTGGTATTCCTATCGTATTTGCCGCCGCAGAGGCGGAGTCGTTCGTCAGTATTGTGGCACAGGGCGTCCAATGTTCAAGCGTATTACATCATCTGTAACGTTTGGCAACACTTCAATTGCCGTCAAATAGGGGCCAGGTCGTGCGTTTGCCGTGCGCTGATGGCTGCGAGGGACGAGAAACCCCATATAACGTGTACACTATGGAGGTTATTTTCGTTCATTCACGCGGGTGGGCACCGGCTCCCCGCCAACAAGAGGGGGAACCATGGATCAAAAGGCTTCCGCAAAGGTCCTCGTACTCGACTTTGGTGCGCAGTACGGTCAGCTCATTGCCCGTCGCGTCCGCGACCTCAACGTGTATTCCGAGATTGTCCCCTGTGACATCTCGGCCGATGAGATTCGCGAGATGAACGCCTCTGCGCTCATCCTTTCCGGCGGCCCGGCTTCTGTGTATGCCGAGGACGCTCCGTCCATCGATCCTGCCATCTTTGACCTGGGCCTTCCCGTCCTGGGCTTTTGCTACGGTCATCAGATCACGGCCGTGACGCTCGGCGGCAAGGTCGGCCACTCCGAGGTGGGCGAGTACGGCCGCGCCACCATCACGCGTACGGCCGGCGCCAAGCTCTTTAACTCCACGCCCATGGAGCAGACCGTGTGGATGAGCCACCGCGACGCCGTGTCCGAGGTGCCCGAGGGCTTTACCGTTACCGCCAGCACCGACGTGTGCCCGGTTGCCGCCATGGAATGCCCCGAGCGTAAAATTTTCACCACGCAGTTCCACCCCGAGGTCAAGCACTCCGAGTACGGTCAGCAGCTGCTGAGCAACTTCCTGTTTGAGATCTGCGGCCTGGAGCCCAACTGGAGCATGGACAACCTGGTCGAGACCATGACGGCCGAGTTCCGCGAGAAGGTCGGCAGCGACCGCGTGATTCTGGCCCTGTCCGGTGGCGTCGACTCTTCCGTCGTGGCTGCACTGGGCGCCCGCGCCGTGGGCAAGCAGATGACCTGCGTGTTCATCAACCACGGTCTGCTTCGCAAGGGCGAGCCCGAGCAGGTGGAGGAGGTCTTCACCAAGCAGTTTGACGTCGACTTTATCCACGTCCACGCCGAGGACCGCTACGCCGAGCTTCTGGCCGGCGTGACCGAGCCCGAGGAGAAGCGCCGCATCATCGGTACGCAGTTCTGGAAAGAGTTCTTCGCCGTGGCGCAGCAGCTCGAGACCGATGGCAAGCCGGTCAAGTATCTGGCTCAGGGCACCATCTACCCCGACATCATCGAGTCCGGCGCTCGCAAGACGGGCGGTAAGACGGCCACCATCAAGAGCCATCACAACCTGATCCCGTTCCCCGAGGGCGTGCACTTCGACCTTATCGAGCCGCTCGACCACTTCTTTAAGGACGAGGTCCGCGCGCTTGGTCTGGCGCTTGGCCTGCCGGGTCACATCGTGTTCCGCCAGCCTTTCCCGGGTCCGGGTCTGGCCATCCGCATCATCGGTGCGGTCGATAAGGAGAAGCTCGAGATCCTCAAGAACGCCGACGCTATCGTGCGCGAGGAGCTCGACGCCTACAACCAGCGCCTGTTTGAGCAGACCGGCGAGCGCAACTCCGAGCACAGCTGCTGGCAGTACTTTGCGGTTCTGCCCGACATTAAGTCCGTCGGCGTCATGGGTGACGAGCGTACCTACCAGCGCCCGATCATCCTGCGTGCCGTCGAGTCCAGCGATGCCATGACCGCCGACTGGGCCAAGCTGCCCTACGACGTGCTGGCCCGCATCTCCGGCCGCATCGTTGCCGAGGTTCCCGGCGCCAACCGCGTGTGCTACGACATCACGTCCAAGCCCCCCGCGACCATCGAGTGGGAGTAGAACAGACGTTCGATTCTATGCTATAGTGTTTGCCAATGGGCGCGGCATCTTCCGAATCCGCGCCCATTGCTATACGGGCCTTACGATGACGAGCTGACGATCATAGGCGCCATGCGTGCATTTGCGGCGGAACGGGGATATGCGCCCGACTTCTCCGAATCCCGCCTCTGTCACGAGATTTTCCTCTCCGACCCGCGCAAGTACGCGCCGGAGAAGCTCAAGACCGTGATTCGCCATCCCATCAAGCCGATTTAGCGAAACGAGCGCCGCCGTGCGGTCCGGCTTTTGGGGTTTATCAATTGGTAGTCCGCGTCGATCGAGCAAGCTGCCCTGCCTCCCGGCAGGTGCGTAATCCCCTTGGTCGATCCGTCTCGAGGTGCGCTCTTTGCTCATCTTGTGGCGTGGAGTTACGATACTCCTAAAAGTGTAACCAGATTCGAGTTTTAGGAGCAGCTTTTGAAGGGTGGCAGACTCAGGAACCGCGATAGATACCTCGAGGAGGCGATGCTCTTCCGTGACACCGACCTCATCAAGGTGATTACGGGCGTGCGCAGGTGCGGCAAGTCGAGCCTTCTCGATCTAATTAGGATGGCCATCGAGTCTGAAGGAGTCGCTGGCCGCGGCTTTGTGAGCGTCAACCTGGAAAGCAAGGGTACGGGCATCAAGACGGAGGACCAGCTTTATGATTACGTTCGCGGGCGCCTGTCGGACAAGGGTCGCACCTACGTTTTCATAGACGAGCCCCAGAGAATCGATGGCTGGCAGGATGCGGTCAACGCAATGAGGGTCGACTTCGATTGCGACATCTACCTCACGGGCTCGAATGCGTATCTTCTCTCGAGCGAGCTGGCCACCTATCTCTCCGGGCGCTACGTAGAGGTAAAGATGCTGCCCCTGTCCTTCTCCGAGTTCGCCGACTTCTGCGGAATCGAGTTCGTATCGGGAACTTCGGTGGCTCTCACTCCCGAGGGGGATCCCGTTCTCTTCGACGACATGCTTACTCGTTACCTTGAGTACGGGGGCATGCCAGCCATCGCATCCCTCTCGACGACCCAGGCGCAGCACTCGGCGTACATGTCCGGCGTCTACGAAGCCATCGCCGTGCGTGATATTGTCAACCGTGAGCGCGGGAAGGGCAAAAGTGCGGTGACTGACCCTTCCCTGCTGCGCCATGTGGCCGAATTCCTGGCGGACAACATCGGCAACGAGTGCTCGTCGAGTCGAATCGCCGGCGCGTTAACTTCTGCGGGGCCGAAGACCACGAACAAGACCGTTTCCTCGTATGTGGGTGCGCTTGAGGAGGCCTTCCTGTTCTATCGTGCCACGCGTTACGATTTGCACGGCAAGGCGCTCCTCAAGACGAACCCAAAGGAGTACATCGTCGACACCGGCTTCAGGACCTGGATGGCCGGCTATAGGGTCACGGATACTGGCCGCCTGTTCGAGAACGCCGTGTATCTCCAGCCTGTCTCTTATACACATCTGACGCTGCCGACGCCTTAATAGGT
>CABSYS010000022.1:0-11320 GCA_902482045.1 uncultured Collinsella sp. | reverse complement strand
GGGCTCGGAGATGTGTATAAGAGACAGATCGACCACGGCAGCCTTAGCCGCCGTAGACCCGATATCGATCCCGATCCCTATCATGGCTCTCTCCCAATCTAAACATCAAAGGTAGCGGCGCGTTCAGGCGCCTTAGCTCTAGGTTTCTCAGGTGCCGGAGATTGCCCCGAAAGAGAAGCGAAGCGCACTTTGAGTACGCAAACCGACGGTTTGAGGGGCAAGATCCGGTGCCTGAGGAAGCTAGAGAGTCTCGATAAAGGCGGCGATGCGGGTCTCGATCTGGCCCATGTCGCCGTTGCTGTAATCGGTCTCGATCTTCATATACGGAATACCCGCACCCTCGACAGCCTCCTGCATGCGCGCGCTCTCCACGTTAAAGGTGTGGCACGCCTGGAGCACGCTCTCCACTACGCCATCGACGTGGTACTTCTCGCACATGGCCAGTGTGTTTTCCATACGACCGTCGTTGGGCGTCATGACCGAGCAGTTGATATCCAGGTAGCGGTCGGCGATGGCGCGCAGAATGTCGGGAGCCTCCGGGTCGATCATCATGGCCGCCGTGCGCTCGCCCGAGCAGTCGTCCATGCACACGACCACACCGCCGTTGGACTCGATGGTGCGACCGATCTTGTTGATCACGCCGCCCACCGGGCAGCCGGTGATCAGAATGCGCTTGGCATCCGCCGCGACCGGGCGCTCGCCCGCGTCGTAGGCCTCGCGCAGCTTGACGACCTTTTGCTCCAGCTGCTGCGTATAGGCCTCGATATCAAAGCTAAACGTACCGGCAAACATAGTGCTCATCAGGTCGACGCCGCTCATGGCCGCCGGCTGGTTGGCCTGCAGCGCAAACATCTCGAGCTGGGCAGCACGCAGGCGATTGCGACGACGGACAGCGGCGCGCAGGTCGTCATCGGTGATCGTAATACCGTAGAAGTTCTCGAGCTCCTCCTTGAGCAGGCGGCACTCCTCGTACCAGCCTTCACGCTCGTAGGCGCGATCGCGACCCTGCGGAAGATGCAGAATGTGCGTGCGTTTGAGCTCGTTGAGCAGCTCGTACATCTTCTTCTTGCCGTCGCAAGTGGTCTCGCCGATGATCATGTCGCTAAAGTACGTAAACGGGCACTTTTGCGAGTAGGCAAAGCCGTACGTCGACTTGATGAGCGGGCAGAGGTTAGCCGGCAGCACCTTCTCGGCCTCGGGAATCACCTCATCGGACGTACCGCACAGCGCCACGCTCGCAGCCCCCGCGGCATCGATAATCTCGAGCGGCGTATAGCTGCACAAAAAGCCGACCAGGCGATTACCCGCCTGCTTATAATCCTTGACGCGAATAAACGCCGCCTTGCGTTGCTCGTTGAACTCCTCAAACGTGCGCGGCAACGGCTGTTCCTCGATATCGGACATAGTAGTTCCCCTCTCTTGCACCGATATGCCGACAATTAAACAACAAACCCACGCCATACCCAAAAGGAAGTATCCTCTAGGGGATGGCGTCGATAAGCTCCTGCGTATATGGATCGCTCGGGTGCGCGATCACGTCCTCGGCCGCGCCTTCCTCGACAAGACGACCGTGGTAGAGCACGCCAATCCGGTCGGACATATGCCGAACCACACGCATATCATGCGTGATAAACAGCAGCGCCACGCCCGTCGTGCGCTGCAGGTCGCGAAGCAAGTTGAGCACTTGGGCCTGAACGGACACGTCAAGCGCCGAGACCGGCTCATCGCATACCACAAGGCGCGGCTCGCAAATAAGCGCCCGTGCCAGATTGAGTCGCTGACGCTGTCCACCCGAAAGGTCATGCGGATAGCGGTCATAATGCTCTGCCAGAAGACCGACCGAGGCCAGGGCCGAGAGCGCGCGCCCATGGCGCTCATCCGCATCGCGCACGCCGGCGATAATCAGCGGCTCCTCCAAAATGCGGCCGACACGGTTGCGCGGGTCAAAAGCCGTAGAGCTATCCTGGAATACCAGCTGGATTTCGCGGCGAAACGGCTTGCGTTCGCGCTCCGACATCGTGGCGAGGTCGTGCCCGCGATAGACAATCGAGCCGGAATCCGCACGCTCGAGACCACAGATCAGGCGTCCAGTCGTCGACTTGCCCGATCCGGATTCGCCAACCAGGCCATAGACCTCGCCCGGCGCGATCTCAAACGACAGATCGTCCACGGCGGTAAAGGCCTGACGCTTAAAACCTGAGCCCGGCATGGGATACGTTTTAGTCAGATGTGAGACCCTAAGCAGGGCTTCGCTATCAACAGCCATGGCACTCCCCTTTCTCGACAAGCCAGCATTTAGACCGGTCGCACGCATTCACGGCAAACAGCGGAGGCTCCTGCGCGCGGCAACGCTCGTCCGCCCGGGCGCAACGAGGCGCAAAGCGGCATCCACAGGGTATTGCCGTAAGCGGCGGCACTGTGCCCGGAATATCCGCCAGCGTGTCAACTCGCTCGCCTTCGAGCGGCGGAATGCTCGCGATGATCCCCTGGGCATACGGGTGGCTCGGGCGCTCCATAAGGCCGCAGGCGTCGATCTCTTCTACGATTTGGCCCAGATACATGACGTGCACGCGCGAGCAGACGCTCGTGACGACACCCAAATCATGGCTGATAAAAAGCACCGCCATGCCCTCGGAACTGTTGAGGTCGCGCAGAAGATCCAAAATCTGTTTTTGAGTCGTCGTGTCGAGTGCCGTGGTGGGCTCGTCGGCGATAAGCAGGCGCGGATGGCCGGCGAGCGCCATGGCAATCATCACGCGCTGGCGCATGCCGCCGCTAAAATCGCCCGGATACATGTCGAAGCGAGCCGCGGCATCTCGAATTCCCACACGCTCCAACAGCGATAGAGCCTCGTTGCGGGCTTCGCGTCGGCTCACCTTACGGTGGGCCCGCACGGCCTCGACGACCTGGGCCCCGACCGTCATGACGGGGTTAAGCGAGCTCAAAGGGTCCTGGAAAATCATGGCGATGTCACAGCCGCGCACCTTGCGCATCGTCTTGAGCGGACGCGCCAGCAGATCCTCGCCATCAAACACAATCTGGCCCTCATAGGCCATCTTCTGTTCATGCTCCAATAGGCGCATGACACTCTGGGCAAACACCGACTTACCGCAGCCGGACTCGCCGACAACACCAACGATCTCGCCGGCATCGATATGTAGGTTGAGTTTGTTGACAGATTCCAGTGCGTTGCCATCGCGGCCCACAAACGAGATGCAGAGGTCGCGCACGTCCAAAAGATGCTGAGCCATGGGCTAGTCCTCCTTGGTCTTGGGGTCGAGGGCGTCGCGCAGGCCGTCGCCGGCAAGGTTCAGCGAAAGCACGCTCGCGATGATGGCCGCTGCCGGGAAGAAAATCATCCACCAGGCTTTACGCATCACGTTCTTTCCCGCCTGCAGGATATTTCCCCAGCAGGCGTCGTGCGCCTTGATACCCAGGCCCAGAAACGAGAGGGCGGCCTCCGAGAGCACGGCCTCGGCAAAGACGAACGTCGCCTGCACCAGGAAGGGTGCCATAACGTTGGGCACGATATGCAGCCACACGATGCGCGCGGTCGAGGCACCCTGCACGCGCAAGGCCTCCACAAAGGGCTCCTCCTTGACCACCATCGCACGCGAGCGCACGATACGCGCCATGCTGGGCGTATAGACGATGGAGAGCGCGATGATGACGTTCCAGACCGAGGCGCCCATCATCGCCATGAGCGCGATGGCCAGCAGCACGCCCGGAATGGACATAAGGCCGTCGCAAATGCGCATGAGAATATGATCGAGCCTCTCGTTGTAGCACGCATAGGCGCCGATCACCAAGCCGAGCGCACTCGTCGCGAGCGTGACGGCAATGCCGACGCCAAGCGACACGCGCGCGCCCGCGATGACGCGGGCAAGCAGGTCGCGGCCAAAGTCATCGCAGCCAAAGGGATGCGCGGGCGAAGGTGCCGAAAGACGCAACGCCATCTCCTGCGCATTGGGATCAACCGTCCACACCAGCGGACCGACGAGCGCAATCAGCGCAATCGCCAGGAAAATGCAGCCGCCGACCACAAACCCCTTGTTGGCAAGAGCCTTCTTAACGTTTGCCATCATGCATCGCCCCATTTGCGAGCGCGCGGGTCAAAAGCGCCGTAGGCAAGGTCAACGGCCAAATTGATCACCGAATTCAACAAGGCGATGACCAGCAGCACGCCCTGAATCACCGGATAGTCGCGACGCTCGATAGAGCTCGTGACCAGCTGGCCCAAACCGGGGATATTAAAAATGGCCTCAGTCACCACGGCGCCCGTAATCAGGGCGCCAAAAGAATAGCCGACCGAGGTGAGAATCGGCAGCGCGGCGTTGCGCAGGGCATGGGCCAGCACCACGCGAACCTCGGAGACGCCCTTGGCACGTGCCGTCTTGACGCAGTCAAGTTGCATGGCCTCGATCACGCTCGAACGGGTCATGCGCATGAGCAGAGCCGCCTGCACGCATCCAAGCGATATGGCCGGCAACGCAAGATAGCGTAAATGGCTGAACCAGCCCTTCGATAGCGGAGCATAGCCGGCCACCGGGAACACACGCAACGTGACGGCAAACAGCCACATAAGCATGAGCGCCATCAAAAAGCCGGGTATCGCCACGCCCATAAGAGCAACGACACGCAAGACCGCGTCGGTGCGCGACCCATGTTTGAGGGCAGCGACGACGCCGCAGGGCAGTGCAATCAACAGCGCGATGAGCTGTGCCAGAAGCGCGAGCGATAGCGTGGGGCCAAAGTGCTCGGCGATCGCCTGCGTGACGGGCTGGCGCATAAAATACGAATCGCCCAGGTCGCCGGTAAGTACGCCGCCCATCCACTCAACGTAGCGCTGCGGCAGCGGCTCGTTGAGTCCCAGGCTATCGTTGACGCGCTCGATCTGGTCGGCCGAAGCCTCCATGCCGAGCATCGAAGAGGCCGGGTCACCCGGTGTGAGATAGATAATCAAAAACACGACGACCGAGATGATGAGCATCACCGGAACCATCACGCCTATACGTTTGAGCGTGTACTTCAACATGCGAGGCGTCTATTTCCCCTCTGAACGTGGACAGGGCGTGGCGGCCACAGGGGACCAGATCCCTCAGGCCGCCACGCCATCTATTGCATTACTCCGGACGCTTGGCGTTCCAGATGATGGCGCCGTCGAGCACCTCGACGTCCTCGACGTCTGCCTGGGTGCCCGTGATGGAAGCGTAGTGGCAAAGCGGCTCGATGACGGCGATCTCATAGAGGCGCTCCTGAGCCTCGGCCCACTTCTTGGCCGCGGCGTCGGTGTCCTTGGCGGTGCGGGTCTCGGCCACGAGCTTGAGCGCCTTCTCGTCGGACAGGCCATAGAAGGCCTTGGAGACCGAGAGGGACTGGGCCGGGATGGGCTTGTAGTTGGTGGAGGCCACAAAGAGGTCCCACTGCTCGGGCTTGCTGGAGCGGATGTCCATAAAGGTCGCGAACTCGTAGCTGTCGACCTCGGCGGTGAAGCCGGCCTTCTCGAGCTGCTCCTGCAGCGCGACGGTGGCGTTGTACATATCCTTGTAGTCGGGGGTGGTCAGCAGCTTGACCGTCTCACCGGCATAGGAGGTCTTGGCCAGGGCCTTCTTGGCGGCCTTGGCGTCGGCCTGGTTAAAGTACTTCTTGCCCGCATCGGTCGCCCACTGAGTGTTCTCGGGGTTGCCAAGGTTGGGATCGATGTTGAAGAGCTCCTTCTCGCCATAGGCGGCAAGAGCGGCCGCCTCGCAGTCGATAGCCATGAGGGCGCACTTGCGGATCTCCTCGTCGGCGAAGATGCCCTCGTTCATGTTGAGGAAGGCGGTCAAAACGCCGGCATTATGGGTGTAGAGCTTGACGTCGTCGTTGCCGTCGAAGTCGTGGTAGTTCTCGGTGGGAATCTCGCCAGCGATATCGTACTCGCCGGTCTCAAACCCGCTCACGCGCGTGGAGGCCTCGGTCACGAACTGATAGTAGATGTCCTTGGTGGGCGCGGAGACCTTGCCGGTGTAGCCCGAAGCCTTGCCGTGGGCGGCGACATAGTCCTCGTAGCGGGTGAGATGGACGTACTGGTCCTGCTTCCACTCCACAAACTTATAGGCACCGGTACCCACGTACTCGGTCACGCCGGTATCGCCCGCGGCCTCGATGACCTCGGAAGGGAAGATACCCGGATACTGGGAGTGGTTGCCCAGGATGATCAGAAAGTCGATGGCGGGCTCGGTCAGCGTGCAGGTGACCTCGTGGTCGCCCGAGGCGGCGAAGGTGGCGCCGGGCAGCAGGCTCGCGGCGCGGTCGTTGACGGTGAGCCAGCGGTTCATCGAGGCCACGACGTCCTCGGAGCCAAACTCCTTGCCGTTGTGGAAGGTGACGCCCTCGCGCAGCTTGATGGTGTAGGTCAGGCCGTCGTCGGAGACCTCATAGCCCTTGGCCAGCACGGGCTGGGGCTCGTAGTCGCTATCGAGGCCAAAGAGCGGCTCGACGACGTTGCAGATGATGTCCATGGTCACAAGCGACGACGTGGTGTGCGGATCGAGACCGTCCGGGCTCGCCGGTAACGCGATCTGCAGCTCGTCGCGATACTCCACATCCTGGCCGGAGGCAGCGGCGCTACCGCTCTCGGCGCCCGAACCGCCGCAGCCGGTGAGGCCGAGGCCCGCCATGACGCACAGGGCAGCGGAGCCGGTCAGAAAACCGCGACGGGAAACGCCCGCCTTGAAAAGATCGTTGTTCATTGAGTTCCTTTCGTGTCTGAGTAAACAGATAGAATCTGCCGGGACGGCGGAAATCCCCCGCCCCGGCAGTTATGCGAAGCCGATCGGCGCCCTGCGGTGCATCCGGACACCGGCCGACATGGCAACGGAGAAATCCCTATCGCGTGGATAGGAACACCCGGCGGCACGGCTTAGCGCAGGTGCGGCTAAATCGTCTCGAGGAAGGCTTCGATGCGGGTCTGGAGCTGGCCTGCATCCTCGCCGGCGTAGTCGGTCGTAATGTGCATAAACGGAATGCCGGCCTGCTCGGCGGCCTTCTCCACGGAAAACGACTCCATCTCGTAGAGCGTGCAGAACTGCAGGGCCACGTCGACGATGCCATCGGCATGCAGGTCCTTGGCCATCTGAACGATGTCCTTCATACGCTGGTCGTTGGGCGTAAAGACGGCGCAGTTAATCTTAAAGTAGCGCTCGGCGATGGCATCGAGCATCTCGTCGACCGTCTCGCCGGACTCGTCGACCAGGTCCTTGTAGTAGCGCGAGCCCGTGCAGGACTCCTCGCCTACCACAACGCCGCCGGCCTTCTCGATGAGGTTGAACAGCTTCCAGTTGGGCACGGCCATGGGCGTACCGGTGTACAGGATGCGCTTGGTGCCCTTGGGCGCCACGCCCTCGCCGGCCTCGACACGCTGCTCGCACTCAGCCGCCATCTCGTTGATGGCGTCGGTCAGGCGCGGCGTGTCATCCATAAAGGCGGCCTGAACGGTCAGCATGCTGTCGAGACCGCTGATGGGCGCCGGATCGGCAGCGCGCGTGGCAGCCAGACGCTGCAGGGCGCGACGCTTCTCGTTGACGGCGTGGATGGCAGCCTTCAGGCGCTCGGGCGTAATCTTGACGCCGCACTCTTCCTCGATCTTGGCGGCAAGCTTTTTAACCTCGGCCTTCCAGGTCACGAGCGTCGACTCGTCGTGCACGTTGGGGATATCCATGACGTACATGTTCTTTTGCGTGGCAAAGAACTCGTAGGCCTTCTTCTTGCCATCGCAGGTGTTCTCGCCCACCACCAGGTCACTCGACTCAATGTAAGGGCAGACCTCGCCCAGCTTAAAGCCGGCAAAGCTCTTGATGAGCGGGCAAGTGTTGCGCGGCAAGTGCTCCTCGACTTTGTCGGTTGCCCAGTCGGCACCCGAGCACAGGCCCACGGGGATGCCGTCGCAGGCAAGCACGATCTCCTCGGGCACGTACACACAGAACGAACCGACGATCTTGGTGGCCTCGCCGGCCTCCTTCTTGTCGAGCATCTCCTTAATACGGCCGCTGTGGATGTTGGTGGCGACAAAATCCAGGTAGGACGTGGACTTGGGGCGATTGTTCTGCGTCAGGAACATATCGCCGTACATCTGACCCACGGCGCCCAGCAGCATGTCGTGGTCGGCAAGATTCATACCGAGGCTCTCCCACATCGGATGGAAATCAAATTCTTCAGCCATGGCGGTTCCCCTCTCGAACCAAAAATGAATAGCTACGGTATTGCTGCACGGTGGGTGGCGAAAACCCAGCCGCGCTCAAACCCGGAATTTTGGGGAACCCGCTTTGCAGCTGATTATTTAGTTGTGCGTCGTCTCTCCCGGAGCCGTGAACATACCTGCTCATATGCGACTCCGAGCCATATACAGGGCACGCGCGGCAACGCGGCGAATGTATGTCGTCTGCGGCATGTGCGCACCCTCCCTTACAAGTTAAGGTCAACTATATCAACGGTCGTCGACCATGCGAACACCGTTGACATTCGTACGACAGCGTCGTGTGCCGTCGTTTAATAAATAATTATCTGTGTTGATAAGAGTTTGTCATTCCCCATTCGGCGAACGGCAAGACAAAGCCGCCGCGGCTTATATCCCCGACGGCATTACCCGGCGCTATCGACAAACCAAATGGATCTTACTCGCATCGAAGTGCATGCGCAGCGTCTCGCCTGCTTGCGGCAGCTCGTCGACAGGCACGCCCACCTTGTTGACCTTCCACTGCAGACGTGTGGGCGCATCGACGCGCGGCACGTCCAGCAGCACCAGCCGCTCAAAGCGCGAATCGCTCACACGGGCCACGTGCAAATCGTAGCTGTTACGGCCCCGCTCCGCGCGATTGTCAACATGGAAGTAGCTCGCACGAATACCGAGGTACGCCACGTCATCTCGAACCTCACGGCCCACATTAAAGGTCATGCCCCAGTCGAGGGCCTCAACTTCTTCGTCGCCGATCTTGCGCGCCAGGCTTGTGTTCTTGCAGCCCGTCAGGCGCAGTGCCGCCAGCGTCTGCGGACGGCGGACCACGTCCTCGACGGAGCCGATCTCCTCCACATGCCCGTCGTGCATCACGCAGATGCGCTGGCACAGGCGGCACGCTTCGTCGATGTCGTGGCTCACGTAGAGCACGGTGCGGTTGCATACATCGAACAGGTCGAGCATGTTCTGTTCGAGGGCGCTCTTAAGATAGGAATCAAGCGCGCTCATGGGCTCGTCGAACATAAAAATGCCCGGATGCGCCGCCACCATGCGTGCAAGCGCCACACGTTGCTGCTGACCGCCCGAGAGTCGCGCGGGATAGCGGTCGGCAAAATCGGCTAGGCCGAAAATGCTCAGATAGCGCTCGGCGAGCTTTTTGCGCGCGGCGGCGTCGCCCGCATCCTTTACACCGGCGCATACGTTATCGGCCACCGTCATGTTGGGAAACAGCTGATAGTTTTGGAACAACAGGGCGCATTTTCGCTCCTGGGGGGACAGGTTGATGCCCGCCGCCGAGTCAAAAAAGGTCACGCCGTTGACGATGATCTTGCCCTCGTCAGGCATCTCCACACCGGCAATGCAGCGCAGCGTACAGCTCTTGCCGCAACCCGAGGCACCCAGCAGCGCCACGCGCTCCTCGCCGGCCTCAAGCTGCATGTCGAGCATAAACCCGGGATAGCGCTTTTTGATATCCAGAACGAGTGACATGACCTATCGACCTCCCTGCGGCGCAGCATCATCGCGCATGAGCTCGGCCAGCGCCTCGCGATCGATACGCAAGGCATCGCCGCCCGCTGGGTCGAGCGAATCGCCCTGTCCGGCGAGATCTTTGGCCTGCTTGCGCTCCGCACGGGAAAGGCCCCGCTCGCGATACTTTTGCGAATGAGCGGTGTACATGTTGATGAATAGGATGACCAGGAAACTAAACACGATCACGACGGCGACCCAAAAGAGGGCCACCGACGTGTTGCCGCCCATCCACTCAAAGTAGATGGCGATGGGAATGGTCTGCGTAATACCGGCGTAGTTGCCCGCAAAGAACAGGGTGCAGCCAAACTCGCCCATCGCGCGGGCAAAGGCGAGCACCGTGCCGGCGGCAATCGAGGGCCAGCCAAGCGGCATCATAAGCTTGGTGAAGATGCGACGCTCGGACCATCCCAGCGTGCGCGCCGCATCGAGCATCTGCGTGTCGAGGCTCTCAAAGGCTCCGAGTGCCGTACGATAGACGAGCGGGAACGACACCACCACGGCAGAGATCACCGCCGCGGGCCACGTAAAGACAATCGAGACGCCGTGCGCGATAAGCCACCGACCGACCCCGGTCGAGCGGCCAAACAGCATGAGGAGCAGAAAGCCGCAGACCGTGGGCGGCAGCACCATGGGGATGGTAAAGACCGAGTCGAGCAAGCCCTTGATGCGGCTCGAGGTACCCATAGTCTTCCACGCGGCGAACAGGCCCAGCGCAAAGGAGATCAGCAGGGCAAGGCCGCTCGTTTTAATGGAAACCCAAAACGGTCGGTAGTCGATGCCGCCCAATAAGGAAGCCAGAGAGGTCAAGGGCCCCTGCTCATCCCGCAACACGACAGACGACGCTTCTACCATTTGAGCGCTATCAAGCCAACGCGCGCCGCCCTTGGCATCACCCGAGGCTGATGCAATCACCACATAGCGGTCCCCATCCGCACCGCGCTCGTCAAAGCCATAGGTATACCCGCCGGCATCAAACGTTGTTTCCGCCGTAACATACCAAGGAAGATCCACGTCCCCTAGCTGCGCACCTCCCATGCAGTTTGCGCTGTCGAGCTCACAGACGAGGGCCTTGAGACCCGATACGCACTCGTTGTCCTGGGGATCCAATCCATATTTCTCGACCGCCTTGGACGATATCCACACCACAACGCGATCAGCAGCAGGCGCCACTACAAGGTCCACGTCCTCGTCAACGGGAAACCGGTAGCCCTCAGGCTGGCCCTCCATGGCACGAGCGGTCCCCTTGGCCAACCGCTCAAAACCCTCGATCCCATAGGAAAGCCCATGAGCGGTCGCAGCAGCCTGGGCCCCGTCCTCAGCGTCCCCAGCAAACGCAAATCCCGGCACCCAGCAAAGCGCGAAGATCAAAGCACAGGCGACAAGCATGCGAAATCTATTAAGCACGAAAAGCTCCAAGCGAATACAAGGACGGAGTGAAACACAAAACGATGGAATTATCGCGCCAAGCCGCACTACGCGGAAAGCTCAAAGCCGTACTTAGCCCAAATCTTCTGAGCCTTCTTGTTGGACAGGCAAAAGTCGATAAACTGTCTCTTATACACATCTGACGCTGCC
>CABSYS010000021.1:0-11369 GCA_902482045.1 uncultured Collinsella sp. | reverse complement strand
CTCGTGGGCTCGGAGATGTGTATAAGAGACAGGGCATGGGGGTAGGCTGCGGCATCGACATGGCCCCGGGCTGCGGCGCGGGCGCAGGCATCGGTTGTGGGGTGGACATCGGTTGTGGCACGGGCGCCGGCTGAGGCATAGGCGCGGGTGCTGGCTGCGGCGCGGGCACGGGAACAGGCTGATACACCTGCTGGGACGCAGACTGTTGAACCTGTGGTGCACCACCCATCGAAGAAGTCGCAGGATAGACGGCGGGCGCTGGACGTTCACCGCTTGGTGCAGCGAAGTCTTGCACCGGAGCAGCAGGCGTCGACGGCACAGGTGCTACGCCGGCGGGACGCGGAGCGCCGCATTCCTCGCACATATCGCGCTCGTCATCATTATCAAAACCGCATTCTGGGCATTCCCATGTCATGGTTTACCTCATTTCCCTTTGCTTAAGCTGACTTGCTTGACGGCGATTACGCAGGCGACGCTCCGCATCTGCGGAAGGCGTGGGCGGCACGTAATCGTGCGGATGGATCTCGACGGCGGCAGCAGGATTCGCGGCCTGCGTGGTCAATCCTGCACCCTCAGCCGGAACGGTTACGCCATAGGCTTTAAGATCCTCTTCGAACTGTTTGTAGAAGTCGCAGAACTCAATCTGGTCCCTATAGACCTTCTCGACAGTCGCTTGATCCTGCGGCTTCATGTCCTTGATGATGGTCGGATTATCAGGATCCTCAGAAAACTCCTCAGGGTTGGCTGCGACAACGCGGATGATGAGTCGATCTCTTTTCGTGCTGCGCAAAAGGGCGATGGCCTTGTTCTGCTTGGTGTCAAACATCAATCGCCAGGGCTTTCCCGAACCCTCCATAACGGCATAGCGAGTAACGTTAATACCGCGAGCAGCCATGACCTCGTTGATAGAACGCTCGATATAGTCGTCTTTCATAGCATTGGCAAGGGCAGCCTCCGCTTCATCGTTTGCAGCATAGACATCTTCGATCTCGTGCAATTGCTTAAGCGGCAGACTCTTTCCGTAACGGTTGTTGGCACGTTCGATGCGCGCACGATACTCTTCATAGACTCGGTGCCGTTCGCTCGATTCATACGTAGCGTTTTTTACTACGTATTCAAAATCATTCATCATCTTCATCGCCGCTAGGCGATCATCGACGCGCGAATCAGGCCCAAGTGCATCAAAAGCGGCGCGAACGCTCTCAAACTTTGCAGAGATACGGTTACGAAGGGAAATATCGAGCGCTTCGTCCTGCATAAGCGGCGTAACACGTCCCGCCCAAGTCTCAAACGCGCGAGCCGCTTCTTCGAGCGACCCTTCCTCTTGTTTAGTTGTTGATTCGGTAAGGTAACGGAGTGCCTTCTTCAGGTCCACTCCGCCGCCGGGACCAACAACATAATTCGTAATTTCCGCGACATGTTGAGCGCGAAGCCGCTCAGCAGTCTGGATAGCCTCAAGTTGAGCTTGCGACTGCTGAACGAACTGCTCTCTATGCGCTTCCGAAACCGTTGAGGGCAACAGGGCGCTAATCTCCCCGAGCAGAGCCGGGATCTTAGCGCGAACCGTTTCGGCATAGCGCATGTTTACCGCTTGCATTCCACTGGGCATATTGCCCAATGCCTCTTGGGAAAAAGCCTCGATACGAGCATTGATCAACCGATCAAAATATGCCGAAACCGAACCATCGGTGTCTTCAATCTTAGAAAGTGCTTTGGCTTTTATCCCAGCTAGAGAGCTCTTATATGACTGAATGGCCGCCTCAACGCGCTCCCGCTCCAAGGCTATGGCCGTCTCAACGCGCTCCCGCTCCAAGGCCCTGGCTGCCTCAGCGCGCTCCCGCTCCCGGTCTTCGCTCCGCTGCGCCCAAACAAACTCATCCTGCTCTCGCGTGGTCATCTTGTTCCACTGTTCCCGCGTGATTCCATATGATGCGCTGAATGACTAGCTCATATCGTTCCCCTGATTGCCGACTTTAATTGACCTATTTCTACCACCGTCTTGCGCGATTCTGTTGCGCAACATTGGCGAGCGGAAAATTTGTCGATGTTGCGCAACAGAAAGCAGCGGTCGGCGCATATCCTGCTAATGGAAGAAAGGATGAAAGCGCGCCATGACCGGATCCTACGAAGAAGTTCGACTCGTCAAGTTTCATACGCCAGCACTGCTCACCGAGCGCGAGCAGGCTGCGGCACGGCGTCGCTTCTGCACGCTTCTCGTTCCGCCGCAAAAGGGCGGCTTTGGCGGCAACGCCTATGTCCGCCGCGTCCAGAGCGGCGATCGCGCTTTTGAGCTCGCGCTTAAGATGCCGCGCCCCGATGCCCAGCCCGAGCAAGAACAGCTCAACCGAGAAACTTTGGAAGAGGAGTACCGCACGCTCTCCGTCGTATCCAACCTAAGGGGTTTTCCCGATGTCTACGGTTTTGGCTACACGGCAGACGGAACCCCGGCGCTGCTTATGGAATGGGTTGACGGCGTCTCGCTTCTTGATGCACGGCCAGCCCTGAGTGATGGCGCTGAAACCTGCCCCGGTGATATCGTCGCCGCGCTGGGTCTGAGCGTGCTCAAGATCATCTTGTCCACGCAATCGCTCGACACGCCCTTTGTCCACCGCGACCTCTCCATGCGCAACATCATGCTGCGTCACGATCGCATCCCGCTCGAGGAGCAGGTGTCGAGCGGCTATTTTGACATCTGCCTGATCGATATGGGCAGTGCCAAGCTCGTTAAACCGGACTTTTCCTTTACCGTCGACGTCAACGCTTTTCGCGGTGCCACGCCGGCATACGCGGCACCCGAAATGCTGGAGCGGTTTAAGGCCGACCCCGGTGCGCGTGACAATCCCGCCGTCGACATCTATGCGCTGGGAAGCATCCTCTACGAGCTTTATTGCGGACACGCGCCCTTTGAGACAGAGCTCAGACGCTCTGGAGATCACGCGCGCCTCAAGCGCACCATGCAGCCGCAACCCCTTACGCCCGCAACTCCCCGCGAGCAGGGCTTGGTCAACGCGATTATGGCTTGTTTGGCAGCCTCGCAAGACGCACGCCCTTCGGCAAATGAACTCGCGGCGCGCCTTGAGCCTTTCGCCCGTACGGGTGCCCCGCGAAAGCACCGGCCCGTGGCGGATCGCGGCAGCGCTACCGTGCGGGTGGATGACGCCGTCCCCACCCGCACGGTTGCACAGGCGCAGCCCGCGCCTCGGCCAACCCCATCCACCGAGACGGTCCGCAGCGCCGAGTCCATGCGTCGCGCACGCCTTGCCGTCAAACGTCAACGCTCGATGGCACTCACGATGGTGATTGTTGCCCTGGTAGCAATCGTGGTCATACTCGTCCTCGCATCTGCCGGCATGCTTTAACCGGCGGCGATGCCAAGGTCAGCTCATAGACCCTATACAAAAAACGGTGGCGGGCGCAACTCTCAATAAAGCCGCGCCCGCCACCGCCGCCATGCATCGCACGCTGACAATACGAGGTACTAGGAAATCAAAAGCTCAAAGGAATCCGTGATGCGCGTTCCCATGGTAACGGCGCCGTCTCCCGATTCGACTGTGGTATTCAGGTAGTACTTGCCGTTCTTCTTTTTAGGAACACCCGTAACCGTAAGGTCGCAGTCCTCCTCCTCGACAGGAAGCGAGAACTCAAAGCCCTTATTCCTGACAAACGTACCGGTGACGTCCGTGTAGGTGCGATAGTCGTCACCATCGGATTGGGCGACGGTTTTTTCGGCGTTGTAGGTATCGTGGGCATGCAGCGTGGCCGAGATGTCTGCAACCACTTCGCCGGAATCGCTGATGCTCTTAAACGCAATCACAAGGTCGTTTTTGCTCGCGCCATAGCAAGTATGGCCCCAAGAGTTGCCCGTCTCCTTAAGTGATCCGCGCCACGTGGTGTTGGCAAAACTCGTGGGCTTATCGATGTTGAGCTTCGCTGTGCCACCAGAGGTCGTAGTGGTCGACGAGGTCGCATTGCCCGTCGTGGAGGAGCCCTCGGCATCGGAGCTGGCGTCCTCGCCGTTCTTGCTTGCGGTCTTGAGCTCCGCCTTAGCATCCTTAAGGTCGGACTTTGTCTGATCGAGCTCGTCTTGCGTTTTTGTGAGTTCGTCCTTGGAAGATTCAAGCTGCTTCTTGAGCTTTTGAATCTGCTCCGTATTTTGCGGATGAGCCAAACCATATGAGTAGCCCACCCAGCCGGTTCCCGCGCACAAGGCGGCAACGACAATAACGCCGGCGGCGATGGCGGGCGCATACGACTTGCCCAGGCGCTTGCGTGCTAGCTTGTACTCGGTCTTGGCCGTCTTGAGGCTCTCGCGGTCCTGCTCGAGCTGCTCTTCCTCACTGAGCGGCGTAGAACCAAAATCGGCATGGCAGGCAGGCTCAGTTTCCACGTCCTCGATCGTAGTGCCAAAGTCTGACAGGGGATCGACTGCACGCGTGGCGTCCGAATCGGATTCGGGCACAGCGGGCTCAGACGCGCCGGGTGCCGCCACCGGCTGCTCGTCTGCTTTCGAGGCAGCATCCACCTTAGGCAACTCCACCGTTGCCGCCGTAGCGGCCTCGCCGTCGCGCCAAGAAAAGGCAGGGCTCTGTGACACGGTCTGGGGCGTAGTATAGGGATCTTCGGGAACGGGCGCAGTCGATGAGGGCGCGGCAAGAGGCGATCCACACTCAGAGCAAAAACTAGCGTCATCGGGCAACAATGCACCGCAATAAGGGCATTCCATAGGGCACGACCTCTCAAAATGTGTCGTTTGCAGCCATCCTGCAACTTGGCGTATATGCCCTATAATGTCTCAATAGTTATGCAAAGCGTTGCGCAACATTTTTCGAGTCGGTACGCTTTGAGCGTAGCCATTTCCTATCATGTTTGCAGTACGTCATTAAAGTTATCTGGGGAGGCTGCCATGGCGGCGGAAACACCGTGCTCGGTCCTCTACAACGACATCCGATCGTTCGGCGGTCTCAAGCATCTCGAGATTGCGCGAATGCTCATTAACGGCAATTCGTATGCAGGCAGTACCCTGCTCGACAAATGCTCTACCAACCGCTCGTACCTCACTCGCTACATCGTCCACCGCGAGCCTGATCAGTGTGCGCCAGGTATCTACAATGACCTTACCGTCTCCACGCTTAACCTTGCCGCCGCCATTAGCAACAAGCTCGGCGGAGGCGACCGCGCCTATCAGGAAATATCCGAGCATTACAGCGGCCCGGCGGCCCAAGGCATGATGTCGATTCTCGCCGATTATGACCTCGACGACCGCCTCTACGCCAATGCCTTGGGGCGTATCAACAGCTCCGATGACCACGGCCCCCGCGAAAAAAGCACGCTCTTCTTGATGCTCTTTGTGGCAACGGGCGCACTTGCCGACCCCGTTCAAGGCGTAGCCACCGTCGAGCGCTTTTGCGACAGCAAGACGGGCGGGCACTTTGGCACCACCGAAACTACCGTCGGACGTGGCTTTATGGGCAGCCTGGAGCAGCCGCGCACCGTTGCCCCCAACCTCGGTCTGCTCAGGACACATGCCGACAACTGCGTCGACATGCAAATCCATCCCCTCACACGCGATCCGCGCGGCACCGTGATTGGTTCTTTGCCCAAAACCTCGCCCAGCATCACCGATGTGGGCGCCGACGCATCGCGCGAGCATCTTCGCATTTGGCTTGAGGGTGAGCGCTGGTACGCCCAGGGCCTTGGATCGACCAACGGCACGGTGCTCGAATCGGGTGCAGGCGACGGCGATACCGTAATCGAGCCGCCCCGCGACCAACGAGAGCCCGGCAAAGTCTATCCCCCCGTGGAAATCGCTAACAGTGACAGACTTCATTTGGGTCTCTATACAACGTTTCTCGTTATTGTGGATTAGCGCGTAGAGACGTGGGAAACAGGTGCCACTCGTCTTATATCATTTACGTTGCACGCTGCACTATAAATAGCAATACGAGTCAGCTTATCGGCGAACACGTCTATCATGGGCTTTAATCGATAATCGCGTTCTCGGCGTGAGCACGCGGCCCCACCAAATGAAGGAACGTCTTGGATACCACCAACACCGCCCCTGGCGACAAACTCATCCGTCTCGACACGTTCGACACCGCCGTGGCGGTCGACCCCAGCGCCGAGGACGACGCCAAGCGACGGTTTATGACGTTTATTCTTCAGACGGCATACCGCGACGGCGGCAATATCGGACACGTGCTTCGCGCGACCAACACAAGCGGCGAGGTCTTTGCCGTCAAGCTGCTCAAGGACAACGCCATCCTTTCCGGCCAAGCCCCCGATCGCTCCGCCGAGCAAGCGGCTGCGCACCTGGCCAACACCGCCGCGCTGTTCGAGGAGTACCGTCATCTGTGCACCGTCTCGCACCTGCGCGGATTTCCGCGCGTCTATGGCTATGGATCGTGCGAGGACGACCCGCTCATCCTCATGGAGTGGGTCGAGGGCACCTCGCTCAAGCAGGCGCTGCCCTTGCTTCCGCACCATGCGTCGGGCGGGCTAACCACCCAGATGGTGGCCGCCGTTGGAAACGCCGTGCTTCGTGCACTCCTGATGACCCAGGGACTCGTAAATCCGGTCGTCCATCGCGGCCTGTCGCCCGCCAATATCATGTTCCGTACCACCAGTCGAACGCTCGAGCAGCAGATCGTCGATTGCTCCTTTGACCCCTGCCTCATCGACATGGGCTCCGCGACCATGGCCCTCGGCGATGACACGATCACCCGGCGCGCCGACATCTGGCGCTTTGCCACGCCCGCATACGCCGCGCCCGAGATGCTCACGCAGGATATCGAAGGCATCGCGGCCCTTCGCCGCTCGCCCGCAATCGACGTCTACGCGCTTTCGAGCATTCTGTACCAGCTCTACAGCGGTCGCAAACCGTTCGATGTGGAGTCGACGGGTGCCGCGGCAACCGGCTCGTTCTACCTCATAAAGACCAAGACCAAGCCGGCACCGCTCGAGCCGCGATGCAATGACGACGAAGCGCTCGTCCAGATCATCATGAAAGGCATCTCAGTCGAGCAGTGCGATCGTCCCACCGAGCAGCAGATGCTCGAGGTGCTCTCGGCATACCTCACCGATGCCGAATCCGAGGGCCGCGAAGGCGCAGGAGACGAGGCCGCGATTGATATCGATTCTGGTACGCACCTTAAGGTCAACGTCGCCGGCGAGCGAGCGCGAGAGATTCTGGAGCAGGCCCGGCACGATGCCATGACCCGCCGCCGCTTTATTATCGGTGGCGTTGTCGCAGCCGTTGCGGGGCTCGGCGTTATCGGGGCGGCAACCCATGGCTTTGGCATCCCCGACTACCTGGACGGCATCCGCGGTTCACTTGACGACTACACCTGGGATCAGCTGCAGGAGATTTCGCTCAAGATTAAGGCCGCCGAGACCCGTAGCGAGGCACGCGAGATTGCAAAGCGCTACCATCTGCTCGATGCCGATGGACACATCCCCTATCCGTGCACCAAGCGCGTGAGGCTCACCAACGGGCTGCACGTCGGCGCGCAGCTTGTGGGCATCCGCCACGACGAGCTTCTAGACGGTACGGGCAAGGCAGGGTTAACGTTTATGTTCGATGCCGGCATTGCCGAGCGCAACGCCGCGGCCCAACCGTTGAGCGCCGGCTGGGCAGATTGCGAGCTGCGGGAATGGCTCGACGGCGACGGCCTTAAACTGCTGCCCAACGAGTTGCGCGCACTCATTAAATCTGTCAAAAAGATCTCGAATAACGTTGGTGCTGCCAGAAGCGCATCGTGTCTGAGCGAGTTGTCCGCAACCCTTTGGCTGCCCGCCATGGTCGAGCTGTGCGGTACGCAACCGCCCGAGTCATTTGTCGAGGACTTTCACTACCTGGCCGACATCTATAACGGCGAGGGCAAGGAGTACCAGCTGTTCCGCGAGCTTAAGGTGAGTCCGTATACCACGAACGAGATGTTGGTTCGCCAGTGGAAGGGCAAGGACACCTGTTGGTGGGAACGAACGGCGAGTCCTGACACATCGGAGAGCGAAGGCACACTCTATATGAATCGCGTGGGACACGACGGCGACGTCTTTACGTACGCAACGCCCGCGGAAAAGCCAAACAAGCGAACCTGCGTGATTCCTGGATTCTGCATCTAAGCAGCGGGCGTCTTGCCGTGACGGGACCCCACCCCGGCAATTGTCTTGATCTGTAACAGTTAGAACCCAAAAACCGGTCTAGTTGTTACAGATCGAGACAAAACCCCAGCCCCGCGAGACAACATCTCAATCTGTAACAGTAAGGGGTCAAAAACCTCTCTAGATGTTACAGATCAAGACATTTGAGTTGACCCCGGGCAGTCTGTCTCGATCTGTAACAGTTAGAGGTCATATTTGCTGCTAGATGCTACAGAACGAGACATTAGCTTGCCGAGAACTTCGCCTCATAAATGTGATTCAAGTGTGTCGATATTTCCTTGCCAATGTTGCGCAACAGAAACCCTTTCGGCGGTCGTAACGTACGAATTGTCATAGGTACCCCTTCAACGATTGGGAGAAGAAATGGCAAAGTACGCACCTAAACACTTGGAAGTCTCAGGCGGCGACGAGCCTCGCCCCACATTCTCGGGCCACAAGGCAACACGACTCGCCGTCACCGCGGCAACCACCATCGTTATGACCGGCTCGTCGCTGCTCGCGCCGTTCTCGGCATTTGCCAACGATGTGAGTGATACCACGGCACAGGACGCGATCATGTCCCCGCTTGCTGTCCACGCCGGCGAGGCGGCAGGCTCCGCAGTAAAGGCAGACGCCCAGAAGATTGCCGACTTGCAGGCTGCTATCGACGCCGCAAAGGCTGCCGAGGCAGACGCCAAATCCGACTACGACACGGTGGCTGCTCCCTATACCGAAAAGCAGGCGGCCCGCGACAACGCACAAAGCACCTATGACGCCTCCGTCTCCGATAATTCGCAGGCAGAGGCCGCCGCACGCGCCGAATATGCTCGCCAGCTCGATGAAAGCGTCAAGGCGGCCGACAGCGCCAGTGCCACGCTGAAGGATGCCCGAGGAAAGCTCGATGCAGCCAAGACCGACGCCGAGGACAAGTCGCAGGTCCTTGATGCCGCAAAGCTGACGGCAGCCGACGCGCAGGCCAAGCTCGAGGCAGCCCAGAAGGCAGCCGCCAACGCAACGCCGGAGGAAATCAAGGTCGCCGAGCAGGCAGCCGCAGATGCGCAGGCCGCTCTGGACCAAGCAAAGGCTGCGAAGGCCACTGCCGATTCCGCGCTCACCGATGCCCAGCAGGCTCAGAGCGCCGCGCAGAGCGCTTACGACGAGGCGGCAGGCACGCTGGCTTCCGCTCAGCAGGAAAAGAACGCCGCGGATGGTAAGGTAGTCGCGGCACAAACAGCGTATAACAGCGCACAAGCCGATTTGGCGGCCGCAAAGGCAGGCGCCGAGGGCCCGGAGTATGACGCCGCCCAGGCAAAGGTCGATGCTGCCCAAAGCGCACTCAACCAGGCGAAACAGCAGCAGGCGACTGCCGAAGCAGGCCTTTCTCAGGCAAATAGCGACGTTGAATCCAAGCAGGACGCCCTCACCGGCGCCGAAAGCGAGCTCGAAGCCAAGAAGCAGACAGTCGCAGCAGCCGAAAAAGATGTAACGGCAGCCCAGACGAAAGCCGATGCGGCGCAATCGGAGTTGACCTCGGCAAAGCAGGCACATGCTGCCGAACTGGAGAAGGCAAAGGCCGCTCAGAAACAAGTCGACCAGGCAAAAGCCGAGAAGGAGCAGGCAGACAAGGCGCTCGAAACTGCCAAGGCAAACCAGGCGGCCGCCGATCAAGCCGTTGTCGATGCACAGAAAGCATACGATACGTGCAAGGCAGCAACCGATAAGGCAACGACAGCGGAGGCGCAGAGCGTTATCGGCTTCTACCAGTTCATCGGTGCCAACGACGCTGCAAACATCATCTATAGGCAGAGCGATAAAAACCCGACGACCATTGGCGATAAAAAAGACGGCACGTCACTCGACAACGCCAAGCTATCGTTTAACAAGCTGCGCGAGATTAACGAATACCGTGCAAGCGTTGGATTGAGTGAGCTTAGGGTGACGGCCGAGCAAATGGCAATCGCTCAATCCGACTCCAATTACTCTGACAAAACGCTAGGTCACTCAGATTACGCCATTTGTGAAAATGCCGCTTGGAACTTCAGTACTAAAGAAAACATCGCGCACCAATGGGTCGATGATGAAAAGGGGATATTTGACGAGGCTGCAGCGAAAGCCGGCCTTGGCAACGTTGCCCCCAAAGATGCTTGGGATACTTTCTGGAGCCACAAAACCGAATTCGAAAAGCACGGGGCAGACTTTGGCACCACCGGCCATTATTTGAATATCGTACAACCTAACGCCAAAACCATGGGATACGGCATCAACTCGCGCGGAACCCTTTGGCCGTATGTGTTCGTCTTGGAGATCGACAACAATTACGGTTCGTGCGAGAAAGAATACTCGATCGATGAACTCGAGAATCTCTTTGATCAGTATCAGCTGAGCCTCTCCAAAGCCAGCGAAAAGCTCGCCGCCGCAAAGACGGACCTTGAGCAAAAGCGCAGCACAGCGGCATCGAAAGCCGATGCCGTAAAGGCAGCTGAAACCCTCGTCGCTCAAAAGCAGGAAGGCATTGTTGCCGCGAATAGCGACCTTGCCGCCAAGAACGACAGCGTAGCAAGTGCCGCCGCCGCTGTTGCCCTAGCAAAGCAGAATCTCGCCAAGGCAAACGGAAAAGTTGCCGAAGCCGAAGACCAGGTCAAAGCCGCCCAAAGCAACGTGGCGACCGCAGAGCAGGTCGTCAACCAGAAGCGCGCCGAGCTTAAGGCATCGCAAGAGCAAGCCGCTCAGAGTCAGAAGAAGGTTGATGACGCCAAGGCAGAGACTCTCGTAAAGCAGCAGGCTCTGCAAGATGCAAAGAAGGAACTTGCCAAGTATTCAGCCGATGTTGCTGCGGCTCAGGAGAAAGCCGACGAGGCCCATCAGGCGCTTGATGAAGCTACGGCAGCCCAGACGTCTGCCCAGAGCGCTCTCGAAAAAGCGAGGCTCGACGAGGCTGCCAAGAAGCAGGCCCTCGACACCGCGAAGGACAACGCCGAGGCCAAGACGGCGACCGCGGAGTACGCCGCAGGCGATTTGACCGCAGCGGATAACGACTTTGCCTCAAAGAAGGCCCATGCCGACGCCCTGAGTAACGCGGCCAATAATCTTGCCACCGCCGAGGCGGCCAAGAAGGACGCCGACGCAGCAGCTACCGAGGCCGGAGTCGCCCTTGGTGCGGCAAATGATGCCATCGCGAACCTGTCTCTTATACACATCTGACGCTGCCGACGACTTAATAGGTGTAGATC
>CABSYS010000020.1:0-11382 GCA_902482045.1 uncultured Collinsella sp. | reverse complement strand
TGAGCTGCCATCTCGAGCACGTCCGCAACCACCCGCTCACCACGCGTCGCTACTATCACCAGATGAATTACTAATCCTTTCAAATTGCTGCTGTTGCCTGCAGGCGAGCTGTTCTGAACGTCTCGCCTGCAGGCTTATTTCTGGGGTTAATCAGAATAGTTGCCCAGTACCTCCTAGTTGCGCTGGTCGCATTATGGCGTCTATGGACGAGCAAGCATTTGGCATTACGATGCTTGGTCGTCCGCTGTTTACGAGCCTGTTTGTCGGCTTGATCCTTGGCGATGTCCAGCAGGGAGTTATCGTCGGCGCTGCTTCGGAGTCCATGTTCATGGGCGCCATCATGGTCGGCGCGGCGGTTCCTCCCGAGGTCTATGCCTCCGGCGTGCTTGGCTGCGCGTTTGCCGTCATTACGGGTACGGGCACGGCAACTGCCGTCGCGCTCGCCCTTCCCGTCTCCGTCTTCCTTCAGGTGTGGCGCAACTTCTGCTACGCCGTTCCGGGTGCCTTTGCCTGCAAGAAGATTGAGACCGCTCTGGCAAATCGCGATCTTGCCAAGGCGAATCTGTACCATCTGACCATCGTGCCGCTGTCGATTGGCATTCCGTCTGCACTGCTGGTGTTTTGCTCGCTGTTCTTTGGTGCCGACCTCATCAACAATGCGCTTAACGCTATTCCGCAGTTTGTGATGGACGGCCTCAACGTTGCGTCCGGCGTCATGGTCTGCATCGGCTTCGCTCTTCTTATTAGGACCATGGGCGACAACAAGCTTCTTCCCTGGCTGTTCCTGGGATTCATTATGGTCATCTACCTCAAGATGGACGTTGTCGGTGTTGCCGCTGCCGCTATCTGCGTCGCGCTGCTCCTGGCCTTCCGCGAGGGCTCGGCCGGTCCGCAGGCGGTTGCCGAGGATGAAGAGGAGGACTTCTAATGGCTACCCAGAACACCGATCTCAAAGAGGCCAAGAAGGACGCGATTATGACTCCCGATATGTATCGGAGCATGTTCCTTCGCCAGTTTACGAGCCAGTGCTCGCAGTCGTACGACAAGATGATGGCAATGGGCTTCATGTACACCATTCAGAAGCCCCTGCGAAAGATTTATCCCAACGACGACGATTACTATGCGGCGCTTGATCGCCATACCGAGTTCTTTAACATCACGCCTCACGTGCTTCCGTTTGTAGCCGGCCTAACGGTTTCGATGGAAGAGCAGGCGGCTGCCGATAAGAACTTCGACACGTCCTCGATTAACGCCATGAAGGTCGGCCTCATGGGACCGCTTTCCGGCATCGGCGATTCGTTCTACTGGGGTACGTTCCGCGTGGTCGCCGCCGGCATTGGTATTGGCATCGCGTCGACGGGCAACCCGCTCGGCCCCATCGTGTACGCGCTCATCTACTCCGTGATTAACCTTGCAACGCGTATCGTCGCCGCCCATCTGGGTTACGACCTGGGAACCAAGTTCCTGCAGCAGTCCGAAGAGAACAACCTTATGTCTCGCATGACGCATGCTGCCGGCGTTCTCGGAATGACCGTCATTGGCGCGATGATTGCGGCACAGGTCTCGCTGTCCACGGCTTTGACCTTTGATGTGGGTGGTTCGGAGATTGTCCTGCAGGATCTGTTCGATTCGATCTTCCCCGGTCTGCTGCCCTTGCTGGCAACGTTCGCTTGCGTTGCCCTCTATAAAAAGGGTGTCAAGACCATTTGGATTATTATTGGCATTTTCGCGATCTGCATCATCGGAACGGGCTTGGGAGTGTTCGCGGCGGCGTAAAGTTGACTGCTATGCTCGCGCGTTGGATAACTAACTGTCCGTTTGAAAACGGGGTTCGGCGTAAGGCCGGCCCCGTTTTTTGTTTGAGGGATTTTCCGACCGTTCAAAAAACCACGTTCGTCCATCACTCACGTATCTCTCAGCTCTCATTCGTCACTAATACGAGAGATAACTGAAAGACGAGAGATAAATACGAGAGATAACTGAGCAGCAAAGAGACAAGCAATCATGGTATTGTCTCAATACTGATTGTTTTACCAGCAAAAACATGTTTAAATGAAACAGATGGCAGACATCTTATCTTTCATCTCTCACTTATCTCTAATATGAGAGATAGCAGAAAGATGAGAGATAATTACGAGAGATAACTGAGAGACGAAGGAAATCTATTCGTGGCATTCTCCGCCGGGCCGAGCGAAAGGACATGCAGATGAACGAAAACGAGCTGACCGGTCTGCTCGAGTCTTTAAGGCGCATGGGCTCGGACGATCTTAACGTCGAGGTCAAGGAGAGCGCCACGACGCTTTCCCGCGACGTATGGGAAACGGTTAGCGCATTCGCGAATACCGCTGGCGGAATTATCGTGCTCGGCGTGAGCGAGCGCGCGGGCTTTGTCCCGGTTGAGAACTTTGAGACCGAGAAGGTGCTCAACCAATTCGTAGCGGGCATGGGTGATGCCGGCGGTCGCGGAAAACTGGCCAATCCGCCCAAATACACCATTGAACGCGTGGAGCTCCAGGGCACCGTGGTTCTGGTCATCACAATTGAGGAGCTCGACCCGTCGAGCAAGCCTTGTTATGTCATAGAGCGGGGCGCTCAAGGCGGCAGCTACAAACGCATCGATGACAAAGATGTTCCGCTTTCGTCGACCGAGGTCCTGTCCTTGTCGTCGTATGAGCGGACGAGCCCCAGTGATCGCGACGCAGTGCCGGGCGCGGGTGTGGGCGACCTCGACGAGGCCCTGGTCGACCGCACGATAGAGCGTGCTTTCTCGCTGACGCCCCGAGCTATGCACGGTGCGACGGACAAGAAAACAAAGCTGGAGCGCCTGAATTTCCTCGATTCCCAAGGCAACGTGACTAAGGCCGGACTCCTGGTTGCGGGTGCCTATCCCCAGCAGTTCTATCCCAAGCTCTTTATCGATGTGGCGGTCTATGCCGGAACGCAGAAGGGCGCGGCGGGGTCGTTGAGGTTCATGGACCGTACGATCTGCGAGGGAACGTTGGGCGAAATGATTTCGGATGCCGTCGCGGCAATCGCCAAGAATTTGCGGCGAACCTCGACGATCCAAGGCGTCTCGCGTGTCGACTCGCTGGAGATTCCCGAGGAGGTCCTGCGCGAGGCAATCGCCAACGCCGTAATCCACCGAGAATACGGAGATCGGTTCTGTGGGCAGTCGATCGCCGTTGACGTTTTTGATGACCGTATCGAGGTGACGAACCCCGGCGGCTTATACGGAGGAAAGACTCGCGAGAACCTGTTTGACGGCAGCTCCCGATGTCGCAATGCGACGCTTGTGAAGCTCATGTCGCTTGTCCCATTGCTCTACGGCGCGGGCTCGCCTGCCGAGGGTAACGGGTCGGGCATTCCAATGATGCTCGATGCCATGCGTGCGCAAGGTCTGGCCGAGCCATTGTTTTGCCCCGGTTTCGACCGGTTTAAGGTTGTCCTCTACCGAGCGAAGGTTGAGCAAATCGATCATGGCGGGGACTTAATTGTGGCGGCACTCAAACGCTACGGCGAGCTGGGGACGCGTGAGCTGGCAGAACGTACGGGGCTTACAATTTCCCAGGTTAGGTCGCGCGTCAACGCGCTCATTGCTCAAGGCGAGCTTGAGCCCACGGCGCCGGCGACGAGCCGCAACCGCAAGTATCGACTGTTGGAGCGCGTGGAATAAATGCGTTAGCGGACGAGGCGACCCAATAATCGACTCTCGATTGGCGCCCACTAAGGTTAAGCGGTTGTTGCCCAGTTGACGGTGATGCTAAAGACTCGGCTTACGCCGGCATGGCCGCGAACCCGTCCATCAAGAACAGCCTAAGAACCAGCTTGATGACATATCCCGGTTTGACTTCAGCCGCGTCAAAGACATGGCGCTCGGCGAGCTCGCTGCAGTATGTATAGATGTCGCGGATAAGGTCCGCGCCCGAAAGCGTAAACATGTAGCCTGCGTCCGAAAGCGCATTGGGCGCGGCGGGCAACTTGGCCATGTGGCAGAACGTTTGCAGGTCGGGCGCCATAACATTCTGGTAGTCGAGGTGGCCGTTGGCATCCTGTTCGGCAAGCTCCAATTGGCGCACAAAATCCAGCGCCGCTGCTAACACAAAGCTCGGTGTAGGCGCATTGACGTCCTGAGTGGTCGCCACAAGCCTGCCCGCCGCCTGCGTGACAAGCCAAGCGACCTCGCGCTGGCAGCGCACGGCCTTGCGCGTAACCGGCTTGATGGACGAAGAAGAAACGCTTCCCTTGGGCGGATTCGAAACAGCCACAAGAACCTCCCATGAACGACCCGGCCCAACAAGCCCGGATGAAACACGTGCTACATCAGTATACAGGGGAGTGGGGTAGCGGGGTACGAGCGCGCCAGCGGCAAACCGAGAACATCAACGATGTGCCGATCGCGGAATGAGATCTCGTAATAATTGACTCTCGGTCATATTATTGAGGGGCATGACTCGCGTTCGTATGGTTGTAGGTGCTGGCGATGAACGACATTGACCTTGCTGTTCCGTTGATGGATGGACCAAGCTATGACCGTGCCTGCAGTCTCGTGCCTTCTGAATACGTTGAGGCATGGGAGTGGTTTCTGGGTGAGGAGCAGCGCGGCGGCGTTTGGACCAGCCTTCCGCACCACACCAAGGAAGATAGCCCTCAGTATCAGTATCGTTTGAGAATTGGCTCGGACTTCTTTCCCGTAATGCGGGATTCAGGGATCTTCTGGCCGGGCCAGGATCGGGTGAAGCAAGATCCCAATAAGATCTTTGCGCTTTCGGTCCATAACTCTAAAAAGAGCTTCTACACCGATGTGCCTCCGCTCTATTTGGACGATGGTACGTGGGTCATTAAGTACTCGGTTCAAGCGCCGGGTACCGTTGGTTTTCGAGACCAGAATTACAACCGTAAAATGCTCAACTGCATGGAATGCGGCGTTCCAGTCGGAGTCATATTTGCAACCGAGGTGGGCTATAAGGTGCTCGGCCTTGCGTTTGTTGAGCGGTTCGAGCCCGAAAACGGATGGTTTGTTCTGCACGGTCCTGTTCATAAAGGCGGGCCGGACCCTCGTTTTGCGCCCGACATGAGTTATCTGAAGCGCATGCCCGTCGATATTGAGTTTGCCGGACAGGGTGCGACCGACGACGAAAAGGTCCGCTATGCGTTAAGGCGCGAGCGATTGGGGCAACAATGGTTCCGCAAACAGCTCGTTGCCGCCTATGACGGCCGTTGCGCGGTGTCGGACTGCGGCGTCAGCGAAGCTCTGGAGGCTGCGCATATCGAGAATTACTCGGGACCCAAATCGCAGGTTGCCAGCAACGGCATTCTGCTTCGGCGCGACCTTCATTCCCTATTTGATGCTCACCTGATTTCGTTTGAGCCTGTTTGCGGCGAATATCGGCTGTGCGGATCGTACCTGCTGGATAAGACCGACTACGCTTCCTTTGCGGGTGCGACGCTAAGGCAGCCGAATGAACATCAGTGGCGACCCAATACGGTGTTTCTTGAGGCCCATCGCATTGAGTTCGATCGCTCGGAAAAGAAGCGTGAAAAGGCGGGGCTTCTGCCGTATTAGCGTATTTGGCTTTGGCATTCTTTGACGATCGTGTTGTTTGATCGGATCGCGTGGCGATGCAATCTCGCGCACGCCCGCCGGTGCATGCTCTTCCTGATTTGTATAGCGAGAGGGGAGCGTGTATGAGCTGGCGAGGCGATATTGCGATGGGGAAGTACGGAAAACTGCCGTGTGCCCTTATCGACAACAATATGTTTCCGAGCGTAGAGGTTGATCGCGGGTCGTTTGTCGTCGCCTGCCCTTGCTGCGGCTCGCAAATACCGTGTCTCGACATTCGGTTCATCGATGCGCGCGACAGGCTCAGCGACGAAGTGAGAAAACGGACAGGCGTTCATATGCCGGTGTATCCGGAGAAATGCCCTGTTTGTGGCCTCGATATCGTGTACGACGCCGGCGACGAGGGATAGGTGATGCGGAGGAGCTGACTGTGAAGGCCTCTCCGTCCCTACAAATAAATCCCCTCACCGAGCTGCTTGTGGAACTCGGCGTGGTGGTCGCGTGCCCAGGTAAAGAGCGCCTGGTCAAAATTGGTGCGCGTGGCCGGGACGCCAAAGACGCCGGCAACTTCGACGCGCACAAACTCCAGTGCCGGTAGCTTGTTGATGGCAGTGAGGGCAAACGGGGACGAGGGCTCCTCGAACAGATAGCGGCTGCCTTGCAGCGCGTCGCAACTGGTGCACGTGTTGCCGAGCGACGGGGCTTTGGAGGCTCGCGCGCCTACGGGCTTGTAGCCGCAGCGCTTATGAAGGTAGTCGCGGATCTCGCCCGGCACGCAGCCAAGAGTGGGCACGATGGCGAGTGCGTTGGCGCTGGCCGTGTCGATGGCAATGTGCCCGGCTTCGTTAGGCGCGTGCGCGATGGCGATGCTCTCGTCGTTATCGGTTCGATAGGGAATGCCGAAGGCCGCGACCGAGGTCTCTTTGTGACACTTCCAGCACTCGCGCTTGCCCAGTACTAGATATATATACGGCGCTGAGGGGTCGGATCGGTCAACACCGGGCAGCCACTCGGCAAAGGGCTCTGGGTTGACGCCGCTGGGCACATACCAGATCTTCTTGGTCCGGTCCCATTTGGCGCCCAGCGCCTTGGCTTCTTCTTTGTGCGAAAAGGGGACATCGAGCTCGGTGCGCATGGCGGCTCCTTGGTGCTGCAGGTGCAAGTGGCTCAAGGATACCGCAGGGCGCAGACATCGCGGCGTTTTGCTGAGAAGTTGCGGTGCGGACTGATTGGTTATGCCGATGGATAGATCGGCAAGTAGATGGTCGGCTTTTGGCCAGTTGGGCGGTTGGAGCAGCTTGCGGCGCAGTTTTGTGCCTGGCTATTGTTGATGTTGGGGCATTGAATTTGTTTGGCGGCTATTTGTCAGGTGAATTGATGTTACGCTGCGATGACGGTTGGAGCTGCCAGTGGATTTGGCGACATAAAACAAAACAGCCCAGAGGCCAAGCCTCTGAGCTGCGAACATTTGGTGGGCGTTAGAAGATTTGAACTTCTGACCTCTTCCGTGTCAGGGAAGCGCTCTCCCCCTGAGCTAAACGCCCGATCAAGGGTGCGCAAGCGCGCAAGGGATAATATAACGGAGCCTGAACTCGGTGGCAAGAACATTTTTAAAAATCGCTTACATTGTGGAATTCGGGGGCTTTGTCGTATCCATTTCAAAAGAGTCTGCTGCCGCGATTTGGCTGTCGACTAATGCAGGGCCATTGCGGTATCGAGCTATGGAAAGACGCCTGCGGAATTGTCCTACCGATAAGCGGACAAGCCTCCGGCTGGTGCCTTCGCCGTGGTAAGGTAAGCCGAATTGTTTCCAGGCTGTTTCGGGGGAGTGGAATGAGCAAAGAGTGTGTCGAGCAGGTCGAAGGCACAGGGGCTTCGGTGCCGATGACCGATATATCGAACATTGATGTGCCCGAGGGCACCGACGAGCTCAGCCGCAACACCCGTCGCGCATGGCGCGACCGCCTGAACAGCGCTTCGACGCGCAAGATGATCACGGGCGTCTTGGCTACGCTGGTGGGCGGTTCGTTTTGGGGCTTATCGGGCACCAGCGCGAGTTTTTTGTTCGATACCTACCATGTCGACACCTTGTGGCTTATGAGCGTGCGTCAGATTCTCGCCGGTCTACTCTTTATGGCCGTGGTTGTTACGCGCGACCGCGAGCGCCTGATTAAGCTCTGGACCACACCCGCCGATCGCAAGCAGCTGCTGCTCTTTACCGCCTTTGGCCTGCTGTTCAACCAGTTTTGCTACCTTTCGGCCGTGCGCCTGACGAACGCCGGAACCGCGACGGTGCTCCAGTGCCTGCAGCTCGTTATCATCATGGGCTACGCCTGCGTGATCGATCGCCGCATGCCGCGTACTCGCGAAGTCATCAGCATTGGCCTGGCTCTGGGTGGAACCTTTTTAATCGCCACCGGCGGCGACCCCACCAGCCTGAATATCTCGCCGCTTGGCCTGGCAGCAGGTCTTATGTGTGCGGTCAGCGCCGCGTGTATGGCGGTGATTCCCGCCAAGATCCTGCCCGAATACGGCAGCCCCATCGTCACGGGTTCGGCAATGCTCACGGCGGGCGTGGTCTCGTGCGTCTTCGTGCAGCCCTGGGCGCATATGCCGGCGCTCGACGCTGCCGGCATCGAGGCGCTCGCGGTGTTCGTGGTTATCGGCTCGTTTTTTGCTTACATGCTTTATATGCAGGGCGTTAAGGACATCGGCTCGGTGCGCGCGAGCCTCATCGGAACTGTGGAGCCGGTTTCGGCGACCATCACCAGCGCCGTTATGCTGGGGACGGTGTTTTTGCCGACCGACCTTATCGGCTTTGCCATGATCATCGTGATGATGTTCCTTACGGTGTAGCTAGCGCCGCCGCCAAGACAGAAAAGGTGTTGTGCCGCATTTTCGCCAATTGATGTCCGTGTCTGGAGTTTAGCTGTCGATGCTCAAAATGCCATAAACTAGCAATGTTATGGACTTTTTCATTGCGACTCAATTGCGAGGATTTCTTTATGGCTGGTAATCACTTTAAGGGCAGCGATAGCGGCCGCCCTGCAGTTCCGCCGCGTCCGAACGGGGCTGGTAAGGCCGGCACGCCGGGCGGCGCTGGACAGGGCGGTTCCGGTAAGCGCGTGTCCCCGGGCGAGACGGCGATGTTTACCGCTCTGTACGAGCAGTCTCAAAAGGCAAAAAAGACCGGCCGTGCAAGAGGGAATGTCTTTGCGGGCGGTGCAACCTCCGCGTCGCAGCCGAGCGGGGCTCCTTCGGTGCCTGCGAACAACGCAGGTGCTGCCAACGCCGCGAATGCTGCCGGCAACGTTAATGCCGGCAAGGCCGCCAACAATACTCCCTCTGCTGGTGGCGCGGGGCTTACGGGTAACCTTGGCACGATTTACACCGGCGCCTCCGAGACTGGCACGTTCGCCCGCCTGGATGATAGCGGTGCCGAGTTTGCGGGCTCGGGTTCCAAGGAAGATTATTACGATTTTGGCTTGAACTACGGTAGCGATGCTTCGTCGAGTTCGACCTCTGACGGTCTGGTCCGTCATCGCCATCGCAAGGGCGAGCGCAAAAAGCGTCACACTGGCGCCATTATTGCCGCTGTAGTCGCGGTGCTTCTCGTTGCGCTTGGCGCAAGCGGCTTTATGCTGCTTAACTCGGCAAAGACCGTAAAGAGCGAAGCGAAGGAGGCTGTCGAGATCGTCGGTGGCCTTAAGGACAAGGTCACGTCGGGCGATTTTTCGACGCTGCCTGACGACGCGAAGAAGATCGATGAGCTCTGCAGCAGCATGAAGGCGGAGACCTCGAGCCCGCTGTGGACGGCGGCATCGTTTATCCCGGTGTATGGCAGTGACATCAACGCAGCCCGCACCATGATCGACGCCCTGTCCGATGTCTCGAGCAACGCGCTGGTTCCCATGGCCGACAACCTTTCGCAGGCCACGCCCGGCAAGCTGTTCCAGGACGGCATGATTAACGTGTCCGCGCTGCAGGCCGTTGCCGATTCGCTTTCCAGCAGCTCGAAGGTGTTCAAGAGCGCCAACGAGAAGGTCCAGGGCATTTGCGATACTCATATTTCCCAGGTGACCGAGCTGGTCGATAAGGCCAAGGACGGCTTTGCCACCCTCAACGGCGCGGTTGACGCGGCGGAGAAGGTCGCCCCCGTCCTTCCCCAGATGCTCGGCGCCAACGGCCAGACGCGCAACTACCTTATGTACGCCATGAACAACGTCGAGATTCGTGCCTGCGGCGGCTTTGGCGGTTCGCAGGGCCTGATTTCGGTCACCGACGGCCAGATGTCGATTGGCGAGTTTGTTCCCCGCATTGGACTCAGCGAGGATGAGGCAGTCGAGAGCGTCGACGAAGAGGATGAGGCGCTGTTCGGCAACCACAGTAACCTGTACAACTCGGGCAATACCTATTCGCCTGATTGGCCCCGCAACTCGCAGCGTGTCGCCGCGCTGTGGAAGTCCCAGTATGGACAGGACGTTGATGGCGTCATCGGTATCGACCCGGTGTTCCTGCAGTATCTGCTGGGCCTGGTCGGTAACGTGTCACTGCCCGACGGAACGGTTGTCGACGGCACCAACGCCGCAAAGGTCCTCATGCACGATGTGTACTGGAACTATCCGGTCGAGGAGTCGGACGGCATCTTTGCATCCGTCGCCAGCGCTGCCTTCGACAAGATCCTTGGCGGTATCGGCGATGTCGATGTTACGAAGCTTGTCAGCGCCGTTGAGCGCGGTGCCGAAGAGGGCCGCCTGATCGCGTGGATGAGAAACGATGATGAGCAGAATGCCATCAAAGAGACGGGCATTGACGCTTCGCTGCCCGATCCGGATGATCCGAGTGCCGATCCCGTTGCCGGCGTTTACTTTAACAACCTGAGCTTCTCCAAGCTCGACTGGTATCTGAACGCCGACACTCAGATTGGTCAGGGCGTGAAGAACGGCGACGGCACGTGCTCCTATCGCATCACCGTTACCCTGACGAACATCATGACGCAGGAGGAGGCTGGCAAGCTGCCCGACTACGTTGCGGCGAGCGCACCCGATGCCGCGCGTGACGACGAGCGTCTGAATGTCTCGTTGTTTGCCCCGACGGGTGGCAACATCAGTGACCTTACGGTTGAGGGTACCCAGTTTGGTCTTGGTGCCGCTACGTGGCATGGAATCCCCTTCTATTCGGGCACCGTTGACCTGCATGCTGGCGAGACGACGACGATCACGTATACGCTGACCACGTCGGCCGAGGCGGGGGACAAGCCGCTTACGCTGCGTCAGACCCCTACATGCCAGGCGGCTCGCGACAGCGCGTCGGCGTAGGGTTTTTCTGGTAGCGCAGATAATCGAGTACCATTTTGGGGCGGACAGGCAATCTGTCCGCCCCTATTTTGTAAGGAGAGCGCATGAAGTACTTTGGCACCGACGGCTTTCGCGGTGAGGCCAACGTTGGGCTGACGGTAGAGCACGCTTATAAGATTGGCCGTTTTGTGGGCTGGTATTACGGCGCCAACCGCGAGCGCAAGGCGCGCGTTATCGTGGGCAAGGACACACGTCGCTCGAGTTATATGTTCGAGGCGGCGCTGGTGAGCGGTCTGGTCGCGAGCGGTGCGGACGCCTATATGCTGCACGTGATCCCGACGCCGGGCGTGGCACATCAGACCGTGGAGGGCTGCTTCGATTGTGGCATCATGATCAGCGCGAGCCACAACCCGTTTTGCGATAACGGCATTAAGCTCGTCAATAGCGACGGTTTTAAGATGGACGAGGACGTACTGGAGTTCATCGAGGACTACATCGATGCTGTCTCTTATACACATCTCCGAG